>NZ_JBCOJC010000027.1:32828-35706 GCF_040925905.1 Enterococcus sp. 2201sp1_2201st1_C11_2201SCRN_220225 | reverse complement strand
TGGCGCACAAAACGCGCCACATCTTCGACTAATTTTTATTAGATTTGTCTCCACCAACACGATTTGACGAAGAGCCGTTTTTACTAGACTGTTTCCATTTTACGTTCAAATTAGTATAAAGTTTAAAATCCGCGACTGCCGCCACCAAATGTACCGCCACCACTAGAAGAAGTGGTGCTGCCACCGCCACCACCAAAGCCACCGCTGTTATTGTTATTACGGGGAATTCGACGAGTAGTGACAAAGGAATTGGTCAATTGATTTTCATTGACGGTTAAGTTGACTTGGCTATTTTCTTGATAAGGATATTTGTAAGTGCCAAGTTTCAATTGATAACGGGATTTGATGACCACAAAGAAGGCCACGGCCAAAACTGCTGCCAGTACCACTGCAATGAAGGCTTCAAAAGGAGAAATCGTCTTGTAATAAGTGATTTTTCCGGTTTCTTCATCCACTCGATAATGGCCACTAGGCACACCATCTTCCACATAGCCTGCTGCCATTTCAAAAAAATTGCTGCCAGCTTCAAAATAATTCCCCGCTCCCATTTGTTCTTGAAGTTCATCAAAAATGGATTCCAAACGTGCATCTGTTAAGTAATCAATCATATTGCCAGAAGTCTTAATGGCGGTTACCCGCTGATTCATATCTAAAAAGAGGACGGCACCGTTATTGTTGTTGCCTACTTTGGCCCGCAAATATTCCTGGGCGTATTCTTCGGAATCTGTTGTATTCGTATTGGAAGTTACTAAATAGACATCCCCTTTAATGGTATTACTTAAGTTTGTGGCTTGTTCTTCCAGTTGAATGATCTGAGTTTCCGAAAACAAACCGGCCGAATCTTCAACATGCTCGGTGTCTGCCATAACGTGGAGGGGAAAGCCGATAGCCACTAAACCAAATAGGAATAAAAAGAGTTTTTTCATAGTAGATACGCCACCCCCATAAAGAGTGCCAGTAACCCGGCAAAGATGCCTCCAGCTACTAAGCCAAGCTTTTTATAACTAATGGGCAAAATCCCAGCAACTTTTCCCGTTTGACCATTCATAGCGTAGTAGAAAGTCTTTTTCCGGTCGTCATCTGCTTGGTAGGTCACCAACCACACCGGCAACAGCAAGTATTCTTTTTTTGTGTCAGTTAACTCTAAGTGACTGCTTTGCACTGAAAAAGTAGTAAAACTGCCCACTGTATTTTTTAACAAGTTTTCCCCATAGCCTTTCAATTCTTGTTCCACATCAGAAGCCAAGGTTTGGTATTCAATGTCTCGTTTTTCCGCTTGAAAACCGGCGAGGTACTGGTCTTTAAAGTTTACTGCTTGCTCCAATTGGAAAGGTTGCACAGATTCCACCATTTTTTGCTGTGTGTTTTTGGAGAGGGCGTTTTTCACCAAATTACTAAAGCGAAAACGTCCCGCTCGGCGTACTTCGTATTGTTTTGTTTCGGTGTATTCAATGTCTCCCACAATCCAGACTCGCAAGGATGTACCGGTACCATTTAGACCGCCATCAGCTTGAGCGTTAACGTTCCAATAAGGGAAATATACCCCAGTGAGTTTGGCCACTTGGTCTTTATTAAAGAAGTCTTTGGGGACAAACCATTTCTTTTGAGACCAATTCAAGAAACTTTCCACAGCTTCTTCTTTGGTTATTGCAAAAGGAAGCACTTTATCTGGTAAAAATTTTCCAGATAAGCGTCCTTGTAAGACCACAGGATTGTGGCAGTAGTAACAAAAGGTGGCTGCCGTGGTAGTATCTGTAACGATTTCCGCTCCACAGCTAGGGCAGAGGTAGAGCTCCATAGTCCCCTCAGCGCTAGTCTCTGTCTCCGTGGTAGTATCTTTTGAGGCAGCATCTTCCGTAGTTCCAGTGGCAGTTGAATTGTCTTCATCTACCATTTGAGCTGCTTTTTGTTTGGCTTCAAACTCACTGACCTCTGCTTCGGTAAAGATACTTAAGCAGTAGGGACAGTGAAATTTTTGATCGGCGGGATCGAAGGTGAGGGCCCCGCCGCAATTTGGGCATTTATGTGTAATTACCTCCATAGTCCCACCCCTTTATTAGGCATCTAGCGGCACGCCTTTGAAAGGTTTGCCACAATGAGGACAGAATTTTGGAATTCCGTTTGCTAAGTCCACCGTTTCGCCGCATTCTGCACATTTCATTTCTAGTTTCGCAGTAGCTGTTGGTGCTGGAGCCGGTTTTGCTTCCCCACAGTTGCTACAGAATTTGCCAGTATTTTCGGTACCGCATTTCGGACAAGTCCAACTATCTGCTGAGGGTTGAGCAGCTTGTGCTTGTTGTGATTGCTGTTGTTGGATTTGTTGATTATTAGCTTGAGAAGCTTGGTTTAAGAAACCACCCCCGGCATTGGTTGCCATGCCCATACCCATAAAGCCAGTAGTAGCCCCCGCCGCATTTTTGCCGGCTTCTTCCATACCACGAGCCACGGATCCTTGAACATAACCTTCCCGCACACTAGGGTCACCCAGCATAGCACCTTGGTTGCGCATATTGATTAACTTCATGGAATCATCGGTATAAGAGATGCTGGCTACGGCTACAGCTACGATTTCCATCCCCCGTAGTTCTTTCCAACTATCGTCTAGAACATCAGCCATGTATTTGGAGAGTTCCATACTCTTTGAAGGCACATAACTGATGCGTTGGCCATCAGCCGACATTTGGCTAATGGAAGACTGCAATGCCGTGAGAAATTCATTTAAATACTGTTCGTTAATTTCATTAATGTCCACTTGAGTTTTGTTTTTAGGAATTGCGTTGGCATAAAACATAATAGGATCGGTAATCTTAATTGAATACGTGCCGTGAGCCCGCAAGAATAACTCCGCATTGTAAAAGTTATCAAAGTAATTCAAAGG
>NZ_JBCOJC010000027.1:0-32678 GCF_040925905.1 Enterococcus sp. 2201sp1_2201st1_C11_2201SCRN_220225 | reverse complement strand
GCATAGAAGGGGCACTGGCATTTTTCACCGTGTAATAACCTTCTTCAGCGGTGTAGTCGATAATTTTGCCCCCATCTACTAAGAGCATCATCATATTAGGATAGACGTGAATGACAGAACCATCCGTAATGACATCTTCGGTACCTTTACGATTAGAACCTCGTTTATCATCTTGGCGCACTTTTACGCCTTTGGTCATGACAGTAGTGTCGCCCATATCATCTGGTTCAATGACCTCTAGCCACTGATCCGCTAAACCGCCACCTACTGTACTTGTTGCTGCTTTAATAATACCCATCTTTTTTCCTCCTTTTAAAGCGTTAAGTTTAAACTGCTCCACTAAATTATAGCACACAGCGCCCTTTAGGCTTAGTGAAGTGAATAGCGATTACAAAATACTTTGGAGAAAATCGAAATAGGAGGAAATTTTTAAAATTCATCAAGGCAAATGACAAGGAAAGTTTTGTTTTTTATTTGCCGCACCACGACAACATCTACAGTCTATAAAAAGGAAGTTCCGCCTGTTTTTTTATGATTCTTAAACTCTTTTCATGAATTGATTCATCCCTAGTTTTTTAGTAGGATTTTGCGTATAATAGAAGCTAGTGATTTGTGATCAATTGCTAGAAAAACTAGCAAAATGTTTACGGAAAGGGAGTGGAGAAGCTGAGCTATCAAGCATTGTATCGGGTGTGGCGCTCCCAGCGTTTTGAGGATGTGGTGGGTCAAAAAGCCATCACCCAAACGTTAAAAAACGCCGTTAGTCAAAATCAAATCTCCCATGCCTATTTATTTACTGGTCCTCGGGGAACGGGGAAGACCAGTGCTGCCAAAATTTTTGCCAAGGCAATTAACTGTCCCAATAGTCACGATGGGGAGCCTTGTAACGAATGTGAAATGTGTAAAGCCATTACGGCAGGCAAACAAGAAGATGTAATCGAAATTGATGCCGCTTCTAATAACGGAGTAGACGAGATTCGTTTTATTACAGATCGAGCAAAATATGCGCCTACGCAAGCCAAATACAAAGTTTATATTATTGATGAAGTGCATATGCTTTCCACCGGGGCTTTTAATGCGCTATTAAAGACATTGGAAGAACCCCAAGAGAGTCTGGTCTTTATTTTAGCTACCACGGAGCCCCACAAGATTCCGGCGACGATTATTTCACGGACGCAGCGGTTTGACTTTAAACGAATTGATACCAAAGATATCGCGGAGCATTTGGCCTTTATCTTAGGAAAAATTGATGTGCCCTATGAAGAGGAAGCCTTAAAAGTCATCGCCCAAGCTGCTGAAGGGGGCATGCGGGATGCTCTAAGTATGCTGGATCAAGCAATTTCCTTTGCTGAAGGCAAGGTGACCATGAAAGATGTGATGGAAGTCACCGGCAGTCTGAGCTACGAGCGAATGGATCAGTTTATGGGAGCTTGTTGGCAAGAAGAGACTGCTACGGCTTTAGCAGATTTAGATGAGATGTTAGCCAGTGGCAAAGAAGCCCGGCGTCTGCTGGAAAATCTCTTAGTTTATTGCCGTGATCTTTTGTTGTATCAAAAAGCTCCTCAGTTATTAACCGAAAAAAATGGGTATTTAACAGAAGGGTTTAAACAACTGGCAAAAGAAGTTTCCAGCAAGCAACTTTTTTATTGGATCAAGCAACTAAATGAAACTCAAAATGAAATTCGCTTTACCAATAGTCCTCGTATTTATTTGGAAGTAGCGGCAGTGAAACTTTGCAGCAGACAATCATCTGCTACCACTGCTGGCGGAAATAGTGATGAAGCCCGTGAGCTGGTGCAAAATTTGCAACAGCAAGTCAATCAATTGATTCATGAAATCAACGAGTTGAAGAAAAATCCACCAGTAAAAACGACACCGATAGCTAGTAGTTCTAGCGCTACCAGCACTAAAACAAGTAAATACCGCTTGCCAAAAGAACGGGTTTATCGAGTTTTGGAACAAGCTACCAATGAAGATGTCACCAAGGTGCGAGAAGTGTGGGAAGAATTATTAACCATGTTTGATTCTTTGCAAAAAGGCCTCTTGCGCAATACTCAAATTAAAGCGGCAGGACCTCAAGGCTTGGTTTTGTCCTTTGAAGCAGAAATGGTTTGCCAAAAAGCTTCTGAAGATGAGCAGTTGGCTTTGATGATTTCCAATCATATGAGTCGTCTAATCTCAGGCTACGCTCCGGAAATTGTCTTCATACCAGAATCTGCTTGGCTAAGCTTAAGACAAGGCTACTTGCAACAAAGAAAAGCTCGTTTGAACGAGGCAAATGGTGAAGTTCAACTTCCAGAAAAAGAAAAACAAGAAGCAACAGCGACACCAGAACCGCTTGTGGAAAAAGCCCAAGAATTTTTTGGGGATTTAACCAGTATTGTAAACGACTAATTGAAAGTGAGTGAAGCAACATGATGCGTGGAATGGGAAACATGCAAGGCATGATGAAACAAGTGCAAAAAATGCAAAAAGAAATGGTGAAAGCTCAAGAAGCTTTAAATGAAAAAGAATTTGTTGGGGAAGCGACGAATGGCTATGCCAAAGCGACTTTCACCGGCAATCGGAAAATGATTAATTTGGAGCTGGCCCCTGAGATTATTGATCCTGAAGACAATGAAATGCTTCAAGACTTAGTAATGATGGCAGTCAATGATGCCTTGAGCCAAATTGATAGCGAAACAGAAAAAACAATGGGGAAATACACCAAAGGCATGCCGGGATTCTAAAATCCGGCAGTCTGTACCCAGTGCACCAACAAAGGAGGGCAAGGCTTGATGCAATACCCAGAGCCCATTGCAAAGTTAATTGATAGTTATACCAAACTGCCGGGAATTGGACAAAAAACCGCCACTCGATTGGCTTTTTATACCATTGACATGAAAGAAGAAGTGGTTAACGAATTTGCCAAATCTCTCTTAAGTGTGAAGCGAGATCTGCACTTTTGTAGTGTTTGTGGCAATATTACCGAAGAAGATCCTTGTGA
Organism: Enterococcus sp. 2201sp1_2201st1_C11_2201SCRN_220225; assembly: GCF_040925905.1. NCBI lineage: Bacteria > Bacillati > Bacillota > Bacilli > Lactobacillales > Enterococcaceae > Enterococcus > Enterococcus sp. 2201sp1_2201st1_C11_2201SCRN_220225. The sequence goes on along the minus strand of NZ_JBCOJC010000027.1, from coordinate 29,692 downwards.
AATCTGTCGAGATACCACCAGAGACCGCAGTACCATTCTCGTGGTAGAAGAACCCAAAGATGTGATGGCTTTAGAAAAAATGCGGGAATACCATGGGTTGTATCATGTGTTAGGCGGTGTCTTAAGTCCTATGGAAGGTACCGGCCCAGAAGATATTAATATTCCGGCTTTAATTAAACGACTACACGACGATGCGGTACAAGAAGTGATCATTGCGACCAATGCCACAACCGAAGGGGAAGCCACAGCTATGTACTTGTCCCGTTTGATTAAACCAGCAGGGATTAAAGTTACCCGTTTGGCCCATGGTTTAGCTGTAGGTAGTGACATTGAATACGCCGATGAAGTCACTTTGCTAAAAGCGGTGGAAGGCCGGCGGGAATTATAGTTTTTGTGCAATTATTTTTTTTCTAGTACAATAGAGACAAGAGTGGAGGACATGTGGTGAACGGATTGTTTATTACCATAGAAGGACCAGACGGCGCGGGTAAAACTAGCGTCATCAACGAGCTTTACCCAAGGCTTCAATTGATTGCGAAAAAAGGAATCGTGAAAACCCGGGAACCCGGGGGTGTGAAAATATCGGAGAAAATTCGCAAAATCATTTTGGATCCCAAAAACGAAGAGATGGATGAACGCACAGAGGCCTTGTTGTATGCGGCAGCGCGACGACAACATTTGGTAGAAGTCATCTTACCCGCTTTAAGTGCTGGAAAAATCGTGATTTGTGATCGCTTTGTAGATAGTTCACTGGCTTATCAAGGAGCTGGTCGCCGGATTGGGATGCCGGAAATTCGCAAAATCAATGAATTTGCCATTGAAGGCACTAAACCGGACTTCACTTTGTATTTAGATGTGGATTCTGATACCGGCTTAAAGCGGATTGAAAGTGCTCATTCTGGTCGTCAAGTGGACCGCTTGGAAACGGAAAGTTTAGAATTTCATCAACGGGTCCGCCATGCCTATTTAAAATTGGCAGAAGAAGAACCCATCCGGATTCACAAAGTAGATGCCCGGATGCCGTTGACTGATGTGGTGGAAGCAAGCTTTACCGCCATTACGGAAAGTTATCCCCAGTTCTTTTAAGTAAAAAAGGAGGAATTGATATGAAACTAATTATGGCGATTGTCCAAGATAAAGATAGCAACCGTTTAGCTAACGAATTCATCGATGCCAATATTCGAGCAACCAAATTGTCTTCAACCGGGGGCTTTTTAAAAGCCGGTAACAGTACTTTTATTATTGGGATTGACGACGATCGGGTTACAGAAGCCTTGGAATTAATCAAAAAAACTTGTCAATCTCGCAAACAATACGTTTCAACACCTATGTCTCTCGATATCTCCCTAGACGGCCAAGTGCCTTATCCTGTGGAAGTGGAAGTGGGGGGCGCTACGGTTTTTGTTTTACCAGTGGAAGGATTCCATCAATACTAAGAGGAGCGCGCTATGGAAAATTTTTTAGCCCAACACCAGTCGCTAGTCTTCTCCCAAATGAAAAAAAGTGTGGAGCATGGGCGTTTGGCCCATGCTTATCTTTTTGAAGGGGACAAAGGCGTCGGCAAACACGAGATGAGTCTTTGGCTTGCCAAGCGCTTGTTTTGTACCCAAGTGGTGGATAATGAACCTTGTAATCAATGCAATAATTGTCTGCGAATTGCTCAAGGGGAACATCCCAACGTCTGGCAGATTAAGCCTGAGGGGCAATCGATTAAAGTGGACCAAATCCGCCGACTACAACAAGAATTTATTCGTTCTGGCTTCGAATCTCGTCTGCAATTTTTCACGATTTCTCAAGCAGATACCATGAATAGCAGTGCGGCCAACAGTTTATTGAAATTTCTAGAAGAGCCGGCGGGGAGTTTTGTAGCCGTTTTGGAAACTGACAGTCCAGGAAAAATTTTGCCGACGATTCAATCCCGCTGCCAAATTTTGCATTTTGCTCCTTTAAATCCCCTGGAACTTACTCGACGACTAGAAGCTCAAGGCATTGCCAAAGACTCGGCAAAATTACTGGCGGCTTTAACGAATAGTTACCAAAAAGCAGTTGAAATCTCTCAAGATGAATGGTTTAATGAGGCTAAGGCTGCCATCAGTCAATGGTACCTTTATTTAAGCAAAGATGATTTATTGGCCTTTGTCTATGTGCAAAAGAAATTGACCGCCTTGGCCAAAGAAAAAGATCGACAAAACTTGCTTTTACAAATGTTAATGGAGCAGTTTCGCCAAGAACGGCAAAAATTATTGGCAGAATCGGAGGCTTCTTTAGTAGAGAATACCCGGCGCATGGAGTTGTTATTGGCTGCGGAGCAAAAATTGGCTGCCAATGTCTCTTTTCAAAACGTTTGTGAGCAGTTTGTTCTTAGAGTGATGAATCAAAAGGGATAATTGAGATAGATAGGGGGATTTGCCGATGGAAGTTGTGGGTGTGCGTTTTCGAAAATCCGGACACATTTATTACTATGCACCACAAAAAGCGGATTATCGCTATGATGAGCAAGTAATTGTGGAATCCCAACAAGCAAAGATGTTGGCAAAAGTGGCGATTCCCAAATTAGATATTGATAAAAAAGATTTACCTAAAGAGGTCTTACCGATTTTACATAAGGCTAGTGAGCAAGAGATTCAAAAGGCTTATAGTAATGAGCAAGATGCTAAAGAAGCTATGGTAATTGGCAAGAAAAAAATTCGTGATCGTAACCTTGAAATGAAGTTAGTCGGAGTGGAATACACGCTAGACCGCAGTCGCATGATTTTTTATTTTACAGCGGATGGTCGGGTAGATTTTCGGGAGTTAGTCAAAGATTTAGCTGGGGAATTTCGTACCCGGATTGAATTGCGGCAAATTGGTGTGCGAGATGAAGCCAAGCTTTTAGGAGGCTTAGGGCCTTGTGGGCGGCCATTGTGTTGCTCAACATTTTTAGGAGACTTTATTCCGGTTTCCATTAAAATGGCCAAAGATCAAGGGCTGTCTTTAAATCCTACGAAGATTTCCGGACTTTGTGGCCGTTTGATGTGTTGTTTGAAATATGAAAACGACGAATATGAAGTAGCCAAAAAGGAAATGCCCGATTACGGGAAAGAGATTGTCACACCAGATGGTAAAGGGCGAGTTGTGGGACTAAACTTGCTCAGCCGGATTGTGCGGGTGCGTTTAGTAGGACGCGAATCCCCAGTGGAATACTTGTACAGTGAGTTAAAAGCCTTTAAAGAACAATCCAAAGTAGGTGAGTTACATGGATAAGCGAGAACTCTATGACGGCTTAGCCAAACTGGAGGAAGATTTGAAGAATTCCTTTGGCCAACTCTCAGACATGAAAGCCGCTTTGCAAGAAATCGTGGAAAAGAATACGACATTGGAGTTGGAAAATCAAAAACTGCGGGAATATTTACAAGAACTGGAGCGGGAAAATGCACCGGTTCCCAGTGAAACCAAGCAGGAAATGTCCAAATCACGGATGAACTTAGGCAAAATCTACGAAGATGGCTTCCATATTTGTCGCGAGTCTTATGGTGCCCGTCGTGAAAACGATGAGCAGTGTGTCTTTTGTTTAGAAGTCTTGTATCGAGAAAGTCAAAATTAGGAAGAGTCCCACAATTGTGGGGGCTCTTTTTTTGAAAAGAGGAAAGTACATGAAAATCCAACAGAGTTTTAAAGGAAATCAGGAAGTGGGCTGTCTGTATTTAGTTCCCACCCCCATTGGGAACTTGGAAGATATGAGTGTTCGAGGTGTGAAGTGCTTACAGACAGTGGATTTAATTGCTGCCGAAGATACTCGAAATACACAAAAACTGTTGAATCACTTTGAAATTACCACCCCGCAAAAAAGTTTGCATGAGCATAATTTTAAAGAACGGATTCCTCAGTTGTTGGCCTTGTTACAAGGAGGAAAAGATATCGCTCAAGTGTCTGATGCCGGGATGCCTTCCATTAGTGATCCGGGTCATGAATTGGTGTTGGCTTGTTTGGCGGAAAAAATTAAAGTAATCGCGTTACCTGGCCCTACTGCAGGGCTAACCGCATTATTGGCTTCTGGGTTAAGCCCGCAGCCAAATTATTTCTATGGTTTCTTACCACGGAAAAAAAATGAACAAAAAGCCGTGCTCGCTTCTTTATATGCCCAAGAAGCTACCTTGATTTTTTACGAATCTCCTCATCGGGTGAAAGAAACATTGGCCAATATGCAAGGGGTCTTTGGCGAACGACAGGCGGTGATTTGCCGAGAGCTAACCAAACTTCATGAGGAATATTTACGGGGAACTTTTAGCGAGCTATTGGCTTATTTAGATGAGCGAGAGTTAAAAGGGGAGTGCTGTTTATTGGTGGCAGGGAATAGCCAACCAGAAGAACAGCAAGAAATGAAAGAAATCAGCGTGAAAGAAGAAGTTCAAGCTTTGATCGATCAAGGAATGAAACCTAATGCAGCAATTAAAACGGTAGCTCAACGCCGTTCGAGAAAGAAACAAGAAATTTATCAAGAATATCATGAATTGACTTAGTCTCAGCCTTGGCTGGGGCTTTTTTTATGTCATAAAATCTCACATAAAAAGAGACGAATTTTCAGAAAGTTTTGAAAAATAGCGAAAAACTCTAGAAAACTCTAAAATATCGTGTTACTATTTCTCCCATAAGGAAAACCTGTCTGGACAGCAGGTGGACAAAAAAGGAGGAGTTTTGATGGACACAGGAAATATTGGCTTTATGATACTTTGTACAGGGTTAGTTTTTGTAATGACACCGGCGTTGGCGTTTTTCTACGGTGGCTTGTCTCAGAAAAAGAATTTATTGAACACCATGATGATGGTGATTGTCACCATGGGCTTAGCCTCACTGTTGTGGATTATTATCGGTTATAGCCTAGCCTTTAGTGGGGACAATCCTTTTATCGGGAACTTGGACAAGTTGTTTTTCAATGGTGTCTCCAGTGAGGCTTCTTCTGGTTTGCCAGAAGGATTGTTTGCCGCCTTCCAAATGATGTTTGTGCTGATTACTACGGCGATTTTAACTGGAGCCGTTGCCGGGCGGATGCGTTTTTCTGCATTATTGGTATTTTTAACCGGCTGGATTATCTTGGTCTACGCTCCCATTGCCCACATGGTCTGGGGCGGTGGTTTCTTGGATCAAATCGGTTCCATCGACTTTGCCGGGGGAAATGTGGTGCATATCAGTTCCGGGATTTCTGGTTTGGTTTTAGCCGCAGTTTTGGGCCAGCGAAAAGAAAGTGAAAATTCAAGTTTCACACCCCATAATGTTCCCTTTGTGGTATTAGGAACAGGGCTTTTGTGGTTAGGTTGGTTTGGCTTTAACGCCGGCTCTGCTTTAGCGGCGGATGGGTTAGCAGTCCATGCCCTGTTAACCACTAATACCGCAGCGGCGGCCGGGATGATGTCGTGGATGATGTTAGAATGGGTGGTAAAAGGAAAGCCAAGCATTGTTGGTTCTTGTACAGGGGCAGTCGTTGGTTTAGTTGCGATTACTCCTGGCGCCGGTTTTGTTTCCATTGGTTCGGCTTTGATTGCCGGCTTACTCGTATCGCCCCTTTGTTTTTACGGTACTCGCTTTGTAAAAGAAAAACTTGGCTGTGATGACGCCTTAGATGCTTTTGGTTGTCACGGGATTGGCGGGATTTTCGGTGGTCTGCTTACTGGAATCCTAGCAGATCCAGCCATCGGTGGCGAAACAGGGCTACTCTTTGGCGGGGTGGACTTGTTTGTGGCTCAAATTTTGAGCATTCTCTTTACCATCCTCTTTGCCGGGGGCGTGAGTTTTGTTTTAATTACGCTGATTAAGAAATTTATGGCCATTCGCGTTTCTACTTCTCAGGAAGAAAAAGGGCTGGATTATTCTTTACACAATGAACAAGCGTATCAAGATTTGTTAAGTAATGATTAAAAATGGAGGCAGGGACGCGATTGACGCCCTGCCTTTCTTACTTGTTTCAGAACGTCTGTTTGGGTATAATGTAAGGGAGCAGGAGGGATGAGATGAGTGAGCTGCAGTTTCCATTAAAAAATGATACTAGTCGGAAAATCATTCATATTGATATGGATGCTTTTTTTGCCTCAGTGGAAGAACGAGACAATCCTGAATTGGCATCGCATCCTTTAGTGATTGCGCGTCATCCTAGCGATACCGGCGGACGAGGTGTGGTGACCACTGCCAATTACAAGGCCCGTCAGTACGGGATTCACTCGGCCATGAGTGCCCAAAAAGCCTTTGAGCTCTGTCCTGAGGCGGTATTTATTCCTGGAAATCATGAAAAATACCGGGGAATTTCTCGCCAAGTGCGGGCAGTTTTTGCTCGGTACACGGATATTATCGAACCAGTTTCCATTGATGAAGCCTATTTAGATGTGACCCACAACAAGCAAAATATTCAATCTGCCGTGAAAGTAGCTCGCTTAATTCAACAGGAAATCTGGGAAACCGTTCACCTGACTTGCTCTGCTGGTGTCAGTTATAATAAATTTCTCGCTAAATTGGCTTCTGATTTTCATAAACCGGCGGGACTCACCTTGGTAGCTCCAGATGAAGCTCTGAATTTTATGCAGGCTCTGCCCATTGAAAAATTTCATGGTGTGGGAAAGAAGACTTTGCCAAAAATGCATGAACTGGGGATTTTTACTGGGGCAGATTTGTATGAGAAAGGTGAAATGGAGCTGATTTCTTATTTTGGTAAAATGGGTTATTCCTTGTATCGGAAAGTGCGAGGCATCCATGACGCTCCAGTAAATGTCACCAGAGATCGCAAGTCTGTAGGCAAAGAACACACTTACGGGAATCCTTTGACCACGGAAAATCAAGTTTTGACTCAGTTGCGACGCCTCGCGGAAGAAGTCGCAAAAAGTTTGAATAATGCGGGAAAACACGGTCAGACCATCGTTTTAAAAGTTCGTTACGCAGATTACACCACCATTACCCGGCGCAAGACGTTAAATCAATACATTAGAGACAAAGATGTGATTTTTTCACAAGCTAGTCTGATCTGGGAAGAGGTTTTAGGATTGGAGAAGGGCATTCGCCTGTTAGGGATCACCGTCACCAATTTGGATCCGGTGAGCTATGAAGCAATTACATTGCCTTTATGGGAAAAAAATGACTGAGCTACCCAATTCAAGTAGGCGACTCAGTCATTTTTTAAATCATTTTTTGTTTGTCTAACTGTTCAAAGGATCTTTCACCGTCGACACATTTATCCCAGAGCACAGCTTTTTGCTGAGCAAGGGATTTTTTTACGTCTAAAATTCGTTGGTTGCTACTGCCACGAAATTGTAAGTTCAAATTGCGCTTGGCTAATTCAAAACGACCGTCCACCAATACATCTACTTGAGATAGCAATTCAAGTTTATCTGGCGTTTCCAATAAAAGTTCTTCAAAGGTAAAACCTGTCCAGCTCCAAATGTCTTTTGTCGCGCCAAAGCGTTTGCGCACATGAGAAACGACTTCCAAACAAACGTCGGTATTTAAAAAAGGCTCTCCTCCTAATAAAGTCAGGCCTTGGACATAGTCATGATCCAAATCCGTTAAAATTAGTTCCATTAATTCTGGTGTGAAATCAGTGCCGTAGTTGAAATTTTGCACGGCTTTGTTAAAGCAACCTTCACAGGCAAAAAGACAACCAGAGACATAAAGGCTGCAACGGACTCCTTCACCGTCTACAAAGTTAAAAGCTTTGTAATCAGCAATTTTGTGTTTGCTTAGTTTTTCGGATTGCCATTCTTGAGGTTTTGGATTTCGCATGAGGTCACATTCTTTCTTTCAATCTACAAAAAAGGTCGAGGCGCGGTGCCCCGACCTTAGTTCAATTTCGTTTATTTCATGTGTTTTACGCGGCTAGAGATTTCTTTGTGACGGCCGTGAACCATTGGCCGGGCTTGAGGGTTGCCTAAGTAACCACATGTCCGTTTTACCACGTCACAAGTTTTCGGGTCGTGGTTGCCACATTGAGGACATTCAAAGCCCCGTTCGGTAGGGGTGAAGTCTCCTTCATAGCCACATTCATAACAGTGGTCAATAGGAGTGTTGGTTCCGAGATAACCGATTTTATCGTAGGAATAATCCCAAACAGCTTCCAATGCTTTCGGATTTTGTTGCAAGACAGGGTATTCACAGTAATGAATGAACCCACCGGAACAATATTTTGGATAATCTTTTTCAAAGTCCAATTTTTCAAATGGTGTCGGATTTTTCCGCACGTCATAGTGGAAGCTATTGGTGTAGTATTCTTTATCAGTAATGTCTTTGACTACACCAAATTTTTCCGTATCCAAGCGACAGAAACGATCCGTCAAGCTTTCAGATGGAGTAGAGTAGACGCTAAAGTGGTAGCCATATTCATCCCCCCAAAGATCCGTGTGAGCTTTTAGTTCTTTGACGATGGACAATGTGAATTCCTTAGCTTCAGGATTGTTTTCCCATTCACCACCGTAAAAGGCAGAGGCTACTTCGTAAAGGCCGATATAGCCAAGGGAAACTGTAGCTCGTTTGTTTTTAAAGAGTTCGTTGACTGCATCTGCTCGGTTCAGGCGTTTGCCAAAAGCACCATACATATACAAAATTGGCGCATTGGCAGGAATTGCTTCTTTACAACGTTCCACGCGATAAACTAGGGCATCTTTAGCGATGGCGAGGCGTTCTTCCAAAAGACTCCAGAATTTGTCCAAATCTCCGCCAGCTTCTAGGGCAATCCGTGGCAAGTTCATGGTAACCACACCAAGGTTCATCCGGCCCACATTAACTTCTTCGCCGTTCTCATCTTTCCAACCTTGTAAGAAGGAGCGACAGCCCATTGGCACTTTGAAGCTCCCGGTAAGTTCCACGATTTTGTCGTAGTTTAAAATATCAGGATACATGCGTTTTGTGGCACATTCTAAGGCCAATTGTTTAATGTCATAGTTTGGGTCAGTGGCATTGGAGTTGACGCCTTTTTTAATACTGAAAATTAATTTAGGGAAGATGGCTGTGCGTTTTTCGCTGCCGAGACCGTTGATGCGGATTTGCAAAATCGCCCGTTGTATTTCCCGTTCAAACCAGCTTGTTCCTAGACCGAAACCAAGAGATGTGAAAGGTGTTTGGCCATTGGAAGTAAACAAGGTATTGATTTCATATTCCAAACTTTGCATGGCATCGTAAATGTCTTTGCGGGTTTTTTCTTTGGCAAAGGCTTCTTGTTTTTCTTTCGTGTCGATCCAGCGTTTGGCATCATTCATGTGTTTTTCGTAGTTCAATTCCGCAAAAGGTGCCAAAAGTTCGTCGGTACGGTCAGCAGAACAGCCGCCGTATTGGCTGGAAGCTACATTGGCTATGATTTGAGAAATTTGGGCTGTGGCAGTTTGGATAGATTTTGGTGATTCCACGTCCGCATTGCCGATTTTAAAGCCGTTGTTTAACATGCCTTTAAAGTCGATTAAACAGCAGTTGGTCATTGGGGTGTAGGGATGGTAATCCAAGTCATGGTAGTGAATGTCCCCTTTTTGATGGGCGTTGGCCACATGGGGCGGCAACATTTTCAGACCAATGGACTTGCCCACGATACCGGCAGTTAAATCCCGTTGCGTATTAAAAACATCGCTGTCTTTATTAGCATTTTCATTGACCACAGTGCGGTCTTTGTTGATGAGTTTACCAATAGTGAAATTAATATCTGTGGCCCGGCTGCGAGCAAAATCCCGTTGTGTCCGGTAACTAATATAAGCTTCTGCCAGTTCGTATTCGTTCTTTTCCAAGAGAATGTGTTCCACAATGTTTTGGATTTCATAAATCTTGACATTTTCCGTGAAGCGTTCAGCAATTTCAGCATCCACTCGTTCTACAATGTCTAAAATCCGTTCGTGATCTAAAGGAGATAAGGGTTGATTGTTTACCGATTCTTTTTTGGCTTTCACCAAAGCATCGTAAATTTTTTGATCGTCAAAAGCCATGGTGCGGCCGTCTCGTTTGATGATTTTCATTTGGCTCAGGCGGGGCAAAACCGTCTTGGTTGCGCTGGTCTCATTTTGGATTTCCATCATAAGTCATCTCTCCTTATTTGTGGTACAAAAAAACTTGATAATGTTTCGTTAGACGAAACAATCTTCATGTATTATCATAGCGGAAAATAAAAGAAGTGGCAACCTATATGTAGTGCCATTTTTAATTAAATTTATGACGTAACACAATATGTTGGGGGTTTATCAAACATAAAAAACCTGAGAGCAGGAGCTGCCATCAGGTTTCATCACGTGTTCTATCATCTCAAATAACAGACAAAAAAGCAAAGGAAAAATTGTAAAAATTGCTAGGCACTTTGAAGAAAATTTTCGGTGAAAGTTTCCCTAGTTTTTGGTAAAAGTTTCCTGTCGAATTGTGGCGCAAAACAAGGGAAGTGGTATAATGGCACATGACCAAATACAAAGGAGAAAGTCCATGCTTGATAAAAAAGATGAACAACTATTGATTGACTTAACCACTGCCCGGGGCGTTCCTGGTAATGAAGAAGAGGTTCGAGAAATCTTTAAAGAATATGCGAAACCCTTTGCGGAAGATATTTTCTTTGATGGTTTAGGTAGCGTAATTGCCAAACATGTAGGAGCTGGTGGTGGACCAAAAATTTTCATTTCCGGCCATATGGATGAAGTGGGCTTTATGGTAACCCGCATTACCGAAAAAGGTTTTATTGAATTCCAAACTTTAGGTGGCTGGTGGGGCCAAGTGATGCTAGCTCAAGAAGTGGAAATCAAAACCCAAGAAGGCAAATTAATTCATGGGGTAACCGGTTCGAAACCACCTCATGTCTTAAGTCCAGAAGCTCGGAACAAACCTTACGATATGAAAGATATGTTTATTGATATCGGTGCTACAAGTGCCGACGAAGTCAAAAGCTGGGGCGTGCGCCCGGGGGACATGATTACTCCTTATATCCAATACAAACGTCTAAACGACAGCAAGTACTTGCTAGCAAAAGCCTGGGATAACCGTGTGGGAACGGCGGTATCCTTGCGAGTGTTGGAAAACCTTGCCAAAGAAGGTCATCCAAACTGTCTTTTTGCGGGCAGTGATGTGATGGAAGAAGTAGGCCTTAGAGGAGCGCGGACTAGCACTCATTTGGTCAATCCAGATATCGCCTTTGCTTTGGATACAGGCACGGCTGGAGATACTCCGGGGATGACCACAAAAGAAGCGGATTCCGTTTTAGGAGAAGGCCCACAAATCTTGATTTTCGATGCTTCTATGGTTCCCCATAAAAAATTGTTGAACTTTGTGATCAATGTGGCAGAAGAAATGGAAATTCCATTCCAATATACAGTGATTTCCGGTGGTGGTACTGACGCCGGACAAATGCATCTGACTCGTGACGGGGTGCCATCTATTGCCATTACCGTGCCCGTTCGATACCTTCATTCTCATACTTCGGTGATCCATGAAGATGATTATTTGAACACGGTGAAATTAGTGACAGAAGTAGTCAAACGCCTAGACGACGAAACAGTGGCCAACTTACGCAGCTATTAAAATGACCAACGCCCTTCCACTTGTGGGAGGGCGTTTTTATCTTTTGAAAACTAGGATATGCCTAGATATAGAGTATATCAGGTGTCTTTCTCAGAGCTACAGGGTAGAATGAATGTATCAGATAAGTAGGAGGGAGTAAGGTGGAAAACGTAGAATATAGTGTGACAGAGTTTCGTGAGAAGTTGATGTCAGATATTGAGATTAAAGCCAGTGATTCGGTTATTTTAATGTGTGCAATTTTAATCGCTTCCATTGGCTTAAACATGAATTCAATTCCAGTTATCATTGGTGCGATGCTAATTTCTCCCCTAATGTCGCCTTTATTATGTATTGGTTATGGACTTTCTGTGCTCGATTTTGCTATGGTAAAAAAGGCGGTAAAATTACTTTTAGTAGAAGTGGGAGTTAGTTTGACAGTGGCGATGATCTATTTCTTGCTATCGCCGATTACTTATGCAAGTAATGAAATCATCGCCCGCACCGCACCCACAATTTGGGATGTCATCATTGCCTTTTCTGGTGGGCTAGCTGGAATCATCGGGGCCAGAAAAAAAGGCAGTAACAATATTGTCCCCGGCGTTGCGATTGCCACCGCCTTAATGCCACCTGCCTGTACAATTGGGTATTCGATTGCGAGTAGAAATTTTGATTATTTCACCGGATCTGCTTATTTATTTATCATTAACTGTGCCTTCATCATTATTGCGACTTTTATCGGAATTCGTTTTATGCGCTTTCCCAGGGCTAACAACGTTACAAATAAAGACACGCGGAAAGTTCGTTATTTTCTAATTATTTTGTCCTTATTGATTGTAATCCCGAGTATTTTTTCAGCATCGGTGTTGGTCAAGGAAAGTATCCAAAAATCGGCAGTTAATCAATTAATCAACGAAGAATTTTCCGATTATATTATTTTGAATCAGGATTATGATCAAAAAAAAGAGACGCTGACGTTATCGGTATCAGGAGAGCATCTGACTCCAACAGAAGTTGAGGAGATTCAAGCAGAATTACCTGAATACGGATTGGAGGATGTGACGTTAAACATCGATCAAATTCCGAATCTTTCTAACTTGACGGGAGATCAAGTAACTAAATACTTAGATCAATACGTTAAAAGTCGTTTAAATAAAGAAAATGCACGAGATCCAGAATCCCAAAAAGAAGAATCAACTGGCGATTCTACCAACTGATTATCGGTAGAGTTGGCAATCTCGTTGCCAACACTTGTCTTTATTTTGTGCTAAAGTAAGAGAAAATCATGAACAGAAAGAAGGACTATTTATGAAGCTGACAGTTTTAGGCTGTTTAGGGGCTTATCCCTATAATGGCGAAGGAACTACGGGGTATCTGTTGCAATCTGGTAATTTTTCTGTGTTATTAGATTGTGGGAGTACTACCTTGGTACAATTGGAGAAAATTTTCGATCCTTTAAAGTTAGATGCAGTGATTTTAACTCATTACCATCATGATCACATTGCGGATCTAGGGGTGTTGCAATACTATTGGCAGCTACATCCGGAGCGCAATCCAGAAAAAATCTTACCTATTTATGGACATACATTAGATCAGGAACATTTCCAAGAATTAACCATGGCAGACGTTTCAAAAGGCATTGCCTATCACGAGACAGAACTGTTGGAATTTGGTCCGTTTTCTGTTACATTTATGAAGACGATACATCCAGTACCTTGCTTTGCCTTACGTTTTGTGGAAAAGACTACTGGAAAGGTATTTGTCTTCACGGGAGATTCTGGTTATTTAGAAGATTTCAATGAATTTGCCAAAGAGTGCGATCTCTTTTTAGCCGATACCTATCTTTTCCGTGGCAATGAGCACCATAAAGCCCATTTCACCAGTTTAGAAGCCGGGACTTTTGCCAAAAATGCTCAGGCTAAACGCTTGGTGTTGACTCATTTGCCTCAGTTTGGTGACTTAAGTCAATTGCAACAAGAAGCCCAGGAAGCGGCAGAAACAATCCCAGTAGAGCTGGCAGAAGTGGGAAAAATATTTGAGATTTAAGACAATCGACAAATGAATAGGAGACGATTCTGATGATTTTTGTACCAAATGAAAACACGGATCCCCGCATCAACTTAGCCATTGAGACATTTTTGTTAAAAGAAATGCCTTTAGACGAACCAATTCTTTTGTTTTATATTAACGAGCCTTCGATTATTATCGGCCGCAATCAAAATACGATTGAAGAAATCAATCAAGAGTATGTGGAAGAAAAAGGCATCCACGTGGTGCGTCGACTTTCCGGCGGCGGTGCGGTATACCATGATTTTGGGAATTTGAATTTTAGTTTTATCATGCCCGATGATGGCAATTCTTTCCGCGATTTTGAAAAACTGACGAAACCGATTGTAAATGCTTTGCAAGAATTAGGCGTAACAGGAGCCCAATTAAAAGGGCGCAATGACTTGGTAATCAATGATCAGAAGTTCTCCGGTAATGCCATGTATGCTACAGAAGGTCGCATGTTTGCTCATGGAACCATCATGTTTGATTCTGATATTAATGAAGTGGTCAACGCCTTAAAAGTACGGGCGGATAAAATTCAGTCTAAAGGGATTAAGTCCATTCGCTCTCGGGTTACCAATGTGAAACCTTTCTTGCCAAAAGACAAGCAAGAGATGACGACAAAAGACTTCCGACAAGCAATTTTACTAAAAATCTTTGGTGTGGATTCTGTGGATCAAGTGAAAACTTACGAACTCACAGAAGCAGATTGGGAAAAGATCAACCAAATTTCTGAGGAATACTACCGCAACTGGGATTGGAATTATGGCAAGTCCCCAGACTTCGATATTGAAAAACGCCATCGTTTCCCCATTGGTTCCATTGAGGTCCGCTTAAAAGTTCAAGCCGGTAAAATCACCGCTGCGAAAATTTATGGCGATTTCTTTGGTTTAGGTGAAATCAAAGATGTGGAAGAAGCGCTTGTTGGTACGCGTTATGAAAAAAGTGCGTTAGCCGATGTAGTAGCTAAGATCGACGTGAAGAAATACTTTGGGGCCATTGAAGCAGAAGAGTTTTTAGATTTATTGATTTAAATGAAAAGAGAGGTTGAGCGAATTTGCTCAGCCTCTCTTTTTTGGATTGTTGTTTTCTCGTGTCTTAGTAGGCCCGGGCAATCCATAAGGTGTATTTCGCCGGTTTGCCGCTGACGATATCCACAGATTTTTCCATTGGTACCTCGAAAGGAATATTTCGAGTAGTAAAGCCAGTTTCTTCTTTGATTTTGGCTTCGGTTTCTTCGGTACCATCCCAACCGACTAAAACAAAGCCCGTTGGTTCGCCGTTTTCTTTGCATTTTTCAATATGGGCTTTTAATTCGTCCAAAGTATCAATGTCAAAGTGCTCATTGGCTTTGTTACGCGCTCTGGCTGCATCTAGTAAACGTTTTGGCATAATGTCCAATTGTTCTTTTATATAGCTTGCCAATTCTTCAAAAGAAACGGCAACTTTTTCATCTAAGTCTCGCACTTTAACCATCACATGGCCATTTTCTAAGTCCCGAGGGCCGCATTCAATCCGCAAGCAAGCGCCTTTTAGCTCCCATTCATTAAACTTATAACCAGGAGAGTTGTCGGTATCGTCTAGGCGCACTCTAAAACCGGCAGCTTTAAAGCCAGCAAAGAGTTCTGATAGCTTTTCCATAATGGCAGGATTTTTCTTCCAAGGACCCACTGGCATTAAAACGATTTGAGTCGGTGCCACAGTAGGTGGGAAGACTAGACCTTTTTCGTCACCATGGGTCATGATCAAAGCGCCTAATAGACGGGTGGAAATTCCCCAAGAAGTGGTGAAGACGTTGGTGTGTTTGTTTTCCTTCGTCAAGTAGGTAATGTCGAAGGCTTCAGCAAATTTAGTACCTAAGTAATGAGAAGTTCCGGCTTGAACTGCTTTGCCGTCTTTCATCATGGCTTCAATGGAGTAAGTATCCACGGCACCGGCGAAGCGTTCTGATGGTGTTTTTTGTCCTTTGTACACGGGAATGGCTAAAAATTCTTCTGCGACTTTGGCATACTCATCTAAAACACTTAAAGTTCGGCGACGAGCATCGGCTTCATCAGCGTGGGCGGTGTGGCCTTCTTGCCATAAAAATTCAGAAGTACGCATAAAAGGCAACGTTTTTTTCTCCCAACGGAAAACATTCGCCCATTGGTTGATTTCGTAAGGTAAATCCCGATAAGAATTGATCCAATCGGAAAAAGCAGAGCCAATCATGGTCTCGGATGTTGGGCGCAAAGCTAAGGGTTCATCTAATTTTTCATTACCCACTTCTGTAACCCAAGGCAATTCAGGAGCGAAACCTTCGATGTGATCGGCTTCTTTCATAAAGAAACTTCTTGGAATCAGCATTGGGAAATAGGCATTGCGAATGCCTTCTGCTTTTAAATAGCTATTGAAGCGTTCTTGAATGTGTTCCCATAATTCATAGCCGTCAGGACGGAAAATAATGGAACCTTTAACTGGGGAATAAGACATTAATTCTGCTTTGGTAATGGTTTGGATGTACCATTCGGTGAAATCATTTGTTTGGGTATTGCTCATGAAAATTCCTCCTTATGTTTTTATGGGAGACCGAGAAAAATAAAAAAACGCACTTCATCCTTAAAAAAGGACGAAATGCGTGACTTCGCGGTACCACCTTTGTTGATCAATTTGATCCACTTAAAAGAGCGGTAAGGGGCTCTAAACCGATCGTTTCTAGCGATCATTATACGGTAGGTTCCTTAAAAACAGCGGGTGTCACCCTTGCAGCCTAGAGGAGACTCTCTTTGTCCATGTTTAAAAGTACTAATCCAACTGTTTCTATGCTACTGGTAAATGAAAAAAAAAGCAAGCAGAAGTTTTTTTAAGACTTCTGCTTGTTATTTATATTTCTAAGTGGATTTTTACAGTATCGGTTTTGTCAGTATTTTGCTGGGTAACTTTGCCAGCATATTTTTTTGAAATTGATTCTAATACTCGTAAATCAAATTCCTCTTGCTCTGGTAATTCAGCAGTGATTCCTTTATCAAAAATATTTTCGTGATAATTATTAGTATGCTCACAGCTGATTTCCAATTGTTCTTTTTCATAGCTGATGGTTAAAACAATTTTGCGCTGACTAGGATCGGTAATTGCATAAGTTTCCCGCACAGCATGCTCCAACAAATGAGCAAATAAATTGGTTAAATCATTGTCGGTCATACTTAGGCTTTCAGGTAAATCTACTGCTAATTCGACGTCAATATTGCGTTCTTGGGCGATTTTTTGATAACGAGTCAAAATTAAATTAGCCAAAGGATGACAGGTGACGACCGGTAGACCATCCAGTAATTCTGTATCTTTTTGTAGTTTTTGAATGTGTTCTTTTACACCTTCAAAATTTTCATCTTCAGCTAAGAGAGCCATTACGTGAAGGTTGTCAGCAAAAGTTTGCTTCATGGCGTCCACTTCTGACAAATGTTGCCGCATTTCTTCCCGGCTTTCTTCTAGCAGCTCAGTTTTCACTTCTAAGAAACTCATTTGGCGTCGATTCTTTTCTTCTTTTTGCAAAAAGTCTGTCACAGCGTAACTAAAGAGCACCAGTAAAATAGCGCCATAGAAAAGAGCGGTGATATTTAATGTGCTGAATTCTGTACCTAAAGAGCTCATAATATATAAGAAACAATGAGCAGAGGCGACTAAAACAATCCACGGAGTGCAAAATAAGTAAAAGCGGTTCTTGTTTTGACTTTCACGAATGGCGGCATAAGCGGTGATAATTGTGCCAAAAACACTGATGGTATCTAGCCACGGTTTGACTTCTGGTAAGTCAGTTTTAGAAAACAAGCTATAACTTAACACTAAAGCACTACTAACAATGTGGATGATTACCCAGATTCGATAGCGAGCTTTCAATTTGTCCATCTCTAAATAGTAATAAGAGACAAGAAGTAAAGGAGTCAAAATAGCAAAGAATGTCGCCAGAAGCGAATTCACCACCGGGCTAAAGAAAAGACCGGAGATGATATCTGTTGCGGCAGATTCCACAGCCACAGTTAAGGCAAAACAAGCCAAAAGCAAGATTTTTAAGTCTAATTGTTTTTGGGTAAAGAGTTTGCGGATGATAAAGGCCATTAAGGCAATGCTAATGCCTAAAGAGAGGATAACCATTAACATTTGGCTAGCGAAAACTGCCATTGCATAGGCCATCACCGAGTTTGCTTCTCCCACAAAGACTCGAACAGGTAAGCCGGTATAGTTTTCGTAAGGTGTGCTGACTTCTATGCGCAATTGTTGCCCAATGTAATCATTGGGTAAGAGGATTTCTTGTAAGTTTTTTCCGGGATTTTCCGGAACAGTTTGGCCCTGACTGGTAGGCGAATAGTCGTAAATCAGTTCGTCTTCCAGCCAGATGGAAAACCACTGATGATTCCCCTGAACCAACAATACGGGATTGTCCACTTTTCGTACCATTGTACGTGACATGACCAGTGTTTCGTTAGGTTCGATACTAGTCATCTTTTTAACGTATTGACTTTTAAAAGTAGTATCAGGATCTTCCCGGGAAGAATAGAGCCAAGTTTCTTTGATTTCTGCCATCTGGTTTTTGGTAAAAGGGTGGGTGAAAGCATAACAGAAAAAGCCCACAATTGTCAGGAAAGTTCCAATGATCAAAAAGAGTAACAGCCAACGCAGCTGACTCTTTAATTTTTTATTGATAAGGTTATTTTTTAAATTCATTAAATAATCACCTCTCTTATTATACTTCAGCTTAAATTTTTTTTAATGATAAGTCAACACTGTATTAACTTGCTATTCTATGTTTTTAAAAGAAATGAATGTAATTTAAAAACAGTGTAATATAACATTAGTTCCAATTGATTGTGAGTAGTTTTAATAATATTATAATAATGAGAGGAGCGAAAAGCCGATGAATTTTTGGAAACGAATCAATGCGCTAGGTTCTTTGGCTTTAGTGGCCTTAATGACCTTGGCATTAGCTGTCACCTTGTTACCTCATTTATTTGGGCTGAAGATTGCGGTTATTCGAGATGATGCTATGCAAAGTACCTACCCCAATGGCAGTTTAATTTTTGTACGGCAACAACCTGCCGTTGAGATTAACGTAGGGGAGATTATCACTTATTATTTGAATCAAGGTGAAGAAGTGATCACACGCCGGGTAGTAGCGAAAGATTCTTCTAAAGAATTGTTTTATACGAAAGGTGATAAAGAAAAACAAGGGGCTGTTGAAGCTGTGACCAAGCGAAATTTAATTGGTCAACCAGTTTTCCATCTGCCTTATCTGGGTTTGATTGCCAGTGAAAGTTTTGTAAAAGCCGCTCAAGTTTTATTTTGGCTAGTTGCCTCAGGGTTAACCCTATATACTGGTTGGCGTTTGGGCCACCAGTTGCGTTTACAAAAGAAACGGGCTTCTTGGCTAGAATAATAAGGTAGCTAAGTTTGCGCCATTTCAAGAGAATATCGTATAATGAGACTGCTACAATTGTGGCAGTCTTTTTGCAAAGGAAAAAATGGCGATCTTCGCCTTGAGGGATATGAAGGAGAGACAGTGATGCAAAACGAAATGATGCACCGGCCAGTTGTCAAACCAGAGCTGGTGGAATTTATGCGGAACAAGCAAAAAGCTTTACCAGGTGCTTTGGGAGAGTTAGAAGCACAAGCCCATGAAAAAGGAGTGCCCGTGATTCCCCATGAAACGGTGGTGTTTTTGCAATTTTTACTAGGCCAATTGCGACCAAAGGAAATTTTGGAAGTGGGTACGGCTATTGGTTTTTCTGCCAGCTTGATGACTACTTGTCTAGCAGAAGGGGGACACGTAACTACCATTGATCGCTATGATGTGATGATCAAACAAGCCAAAGAAAATTTCAAAAAATTAGGCCTTGAAGAGCAGGTGACCTTATTGGAAGGCCAAGCCGCAGAAGTCTTGCCTACCTTATCTGGACCTTATGATTTTATTTTTATGGATAGCGCCAAGTCGAAATACATTGAGTTTTTGCCAGAATGTTTGCGCTTGTTGAAAAAAGGTGGCGTCTTAATGGTAGATGATGTATTTCAAGCGGGCACAATTTTGGATCCGATTGAAGAGATTCCTCGAAAAAACCGGGCAATCCATCGTAAATTAAATGAATTTTTACAAGTGGTGATGAACCATCCCCAACTAACTTCTAGCTTAGTACCTTTAGGCGACGGCGTGATTTTAATCACCAAAGAAGTGGAAACTGTCACTTTGTAAATGTCAAAAGAAATAAAGGAGAAGTTATGACTCACACAAATGATTTTTCTGAAATTTTATCGGGACGCAGATCCGTACGTCAATTCGATGAAGGAGTGAAAATTCCCCAAGCTGAACTATTGGGGATGATTCAAGAAGCGGTTAGTGCCCCGTCTTCTATTAATATGCAGCCTTGGCGCTTTTTAGTTGTGACAAGCGATGAAGCAAAGGAAAAGTTGCGCCCTTTAATCCGTTTTAATACGCGTCAAAATGATTCTTCTGCTGCGATGATCTTGATTTTAGGTGATTTACAGTGTTACGAATGTGGAGAGCAAATCTATAATGAAGCGGTAGCTATGGGTTTGATGCCCGAAGAAGTGCGCGATAAACAGTTGGCCACTATGCTTCCTTATTATCAAAATTTGTCAAAGGAAGAAATGACTAGAATTGTAACCATCGATGCAAGTTTGGTGGCGATGCAGTTGATGTTAGTAGCCCGAAAACACGGCTATGACACCAATCCGATTGGTGGCTTTGAAGCAGAAGGTCTGCCAGATGCGTTAGATTATAATAAAGAACGCTATGTGCCAGTGATGATTTTGGCTATAGGAAAAGCGAAAGAAGCGGGCTTTCCTTCTTATCGCTTGCCTGCAACAGAAATAACACGGTTTGAATAAATCAGCGAAACACTCTTTGCTTTTCATTTTGATGAAAAAAAGAGTGTTTTGTTATGGTGAAAGAAATCGGACTAGCTATATTTTGGAGGCGAATAGAGAAGCATGCCAACCGGTTTTGAAAAGCCATTACATCATGTTCGGGTGACTAGATTGTTCTTAAATGATTCAAAGAAGTGAAATGAAGTGCTTCTTATTGTGATGGTACTTCTTGTAAATCTTCAAGGGTAGTGGTCTTCTTCAAAGTAGATAATAGAAGTGCAATCAAATCAGTAAACGAAGAGCGATTTTTGTTAGGCGCAATTTATCTGTGGTCATGGTATAAAATAACCATCTGAGCATTCGATAAATTGTTGCAAAGAGTTAGAAACTCTGGTAAAATTTCTTCTGTTGGTGTCGTTATGGTCTAAACTGTCAGTTGAAATTCTATCTAAATAAGCTGGAAGTTACTGATTAAGGACTGTAATTACTACTATTATTGCACTTGTGTCCATAGCTCAGCTGGATAGAGCATCCGCCTTCTAAGCGGACGGTCGGGGGTTCGAATCCCTCTGGACGCGTATCAATAGGATTTAATAGCCTTTTAGCCCCCTACAGATTACGTTTTGTGGGGGGCTTTATTTAGAAAATTCCACCAAGTTGAGTTGGTGATCAAAAATAGTGTCAAGCTAGGTAGGAATGCTAAAATAAAAGAGTTAGAAAAGAAAGGGGAGAAGAAAAATGAAAAATTCATATTTCGATGGAGGATTAGCAACTTATGTAGGTACGTCTATTCTGTCATTTTTAATTACAGTTTGTACGCTGGGTATTTGTGCTCCCTGGGGAATCTGCATGTTGTACAATTGGAAAATCAAACATACGGTAATTGATGGCAAGCGGCTTTATTTTGACGGGACGGCGATGCAATTATTTGGCAATTGGATTAAATGGCTCTTGCTAACATTTATCACGCTTGGTATTTATGGTTTCTGGTTAAATATTAAATTGGAACAATGGCGCGTAAAACACACTCATACGATGGCGTAGGCTTCTTGTTTTATCATTAATACAGACATGAAAAACTGACAGTAACCTTATACTGGTTTTTAAATAAATATGACCAACTGTAAACCGAAGATTCAAAAAGCGAAACACTCTTTTAAGTAACCAAGGAGTGCTTCGCTTTTTTTGTCCAAATACTCAAAGGTTGACTCACCTTTATTTCCGGCAATCTTTTTTACTCAAAGGCTTTAGCGTAACGCACTTTTCCATGAACTCCTGCAAGTCCTTTGGGTGTTAAAGCTTTAATCAGAAAAGCTGCATCGGGAACTGGAAAGGGTGCGGTAATTTCATAAAGACTGGCTTTTTGATAGCCGAAGCGAGGATAGTAGTCGGGATGACCAAGAATGCTAATAAATTCATAAGAATGGGTCACGGCTCGCTTCTCCAATTCTTGCAAAATTTTACCACCAATCCCTTGTCCTTGCCTTTCAGGTAGAACGGCTAAAGGTGCTAGTACTAAGCCGGTAAAGGTCTGATCCTTGTTTACAATCTGGACTTGGCTCAATAAGCCATGACCCAGTAGTTGGCAGGCTTCTTCGGCTACCACTTCTAAATCTGGCTCATAAGTTGCTTCTTGTCGGATTTTATCCACGAGTTCTGCTTCATTTTGATAGCCGTGGTCTGAATGTCGAAAAGCGTTCATTATCAGTTCTCTTGTTGGAAGATAATCTTTTGGCTGAATAGATCTGATTAACATAAAACAATCACCAGCTTTCTATGCTTGATAAAAAATTGGCCTAGAGGATAGGGACCTAATTATGGGACTATTTGATTTTACGAATCCGATAAGACTCAAAATATTCCGGTTGACCACCGCTTTTGGCAAAGGCGTAGATTCCCATGACAATGGCGCCGGCGGTATTGGTGAACATATCTAACATGGTATCCATTAAGGCCGCTCGCCCAATGAGTTCCTGTCCATGGCTAATGTAGCGTTGGAGATTAAGGGAGGCAACGGAGTCACAGAGAAATTCCCAAAATTCCCAAAAAACGCCGCAAACGCCGGAAAAAGCAAAGCCGAAGAGTAAAAAGAGCCAAATGGAGACATCTTTTGTATGAGCTTTTTTCAAAAACATGGCAATCAAGCCATATCCTACGGCAGTTAATAGCATGGGGCTAATGGAGTGGAGCAGTTTGTCCCAACCGCTAATAATACGAATCAAGTGGAGACAAGTACCTAAAAAGACAGCAATGAAGAGGAAAAACCAATAAAAATAAGTGATGGATTCTGGAATCAAAATTTTAAAATATTTCTTGATTAAATCCGGTAAGTAAATGAGCCCAATACCTAAGATACATTCTAAAATAACCACCCGCATTTCGGAGCGGGGAGAAAGTTCTACGATGTATTCGTAAATATTGAATAGTAACACGAGGATGCCAAAAAGGGTCAGTCCTCGTCTTATTTTAGTCGCGTTCATGACCATTTATACCAACTCCTTTCACATATTTCTAGTGTATCATATCTATAAGCTAGTCCCTAGAAAAAGACCGAGGATTTCCTGAGGCTTTGGTCCCATGTAGGGAACTTTGGCTTATGCTATAATAAATTTAAAGCAATGATTTTTGATTGAGAAAGGAACAACTATGATTAGAATTACCATGCTGTCTCGAGCGGACACAGTGAAAGGTCAAGGAGTAGGCAGTGCCTATGATGAATTAGTTAGAATGTTGCAAGACCGTTTTGCTGATGAGTTTCATATTGAAATAAATACCACTTCTAAAGCGGATATCTCTCATTACCATACGATTAATCCCGAATTTTATCTCTCTACTTTTTCCAAAAAAAGTAGGGGAGTCAGAGTTGGCTATGTGCATTTTTTACCTGAGACTTTAAAAGGGAGCATTGATTTGTTTCCGCCTTTTCAAAAGATTTTTAACTGGTATGTCATGTCTTTTTATCGCCGGATGGATTTATTAGTAGTGGTCAATCCTAGTTTTATTCCTGAACTTGTGGCTGCGGGGATTCCAGAAGAAAAAATCTGCTATATCCCGAATTTTGTCTCCACCGAGGATTTTTATCCTCAAAGCGAGACAGAAAAACAAGCAATCCGCTCTAAATTAGGATTTAGCGAGGATGATTTTGTGATTCTTGGGGTAGGCCAAGTGCAAAAGCGCAAAGGAATCGATGACTTTATTCAATTAGCCAAGGATAATCCAGACTTGAAATTTGTCTGGGCCGGTGGGTTTTCATTCGGAAAGCTGACTGATGGCTATGAGGCCTATCGAGAAGTGTACGAAAATCCGCCGGAAAATTTGACGTTTACCGGAATTTTAGACCGTAATGAATTGGTTTCTTACTATAATATGGCAGATATTTTTCTCTTGCCTTCATATAACGAGTTATTTCCCATGAGTATTTTGGAAGCTTTTAGTTGTCACACACCGGTGATGGTACGCAACTTGGATTTGTATGAATCGGTGATTTCTGGTTATTACCTTGGCACCGATGATCGCGATGAAATGGAGGAAAAACTCCGTGAGCTTGCGCAAGATCCTAGTCAGCTGCAAGTTTATGCTGCTCTTTCTGCCAAAGCAGCCCAACATTATTCTGAGGATAATGTGGCCAAAATCTGGCATCGTTTTTATACAGACTTAGCCAAAGGAAAAGCTTTAAAGCTGTCTCCAGAGAGTCGAGAAGTCCAACCGTAATAAAAAAGCTGAACGCTTGTTGAGGTGTTCAGCTTTTTTTATGGAGGAAAGTCCCTAACTTTTGCCAGTCTTCTTCAATTAATGGTGCGAGTTTGCGATTATAAAAAATCGCGGCTGGATGAAACATGGGGACAACAGTATAGGTTTTATCAGAAAGTTGATAGCTTTCTTGGGCTTGATTTAATT
This sequence comes from Enterococcus sp. 2201sp1_2201st1_C11_2201SCRN_220225, assembly GCF_040925905.1. Classification (NCBI taxonomy): domain Bacteria; kingdom Bacillati; phylum Bacillota; class Bacilli; order Lactobacillales; family Enterococcaceae; genus Enterococcus; species Enterococcus sp. 2201sp1_2201st1_C11_2201SCRN_220225. Next base: position 5,428 of record NZ_JBCOJC010000027.1, on the reverse strand, counting down.
CTTTGATGGGGCCTGTTAAAACTTGACCATGGTCTTTGGTGACAGTATGAGCAGAACCTAATAGCCGTTGTAGTCCAATATTTCCCAGAGTAACAATGATATCTGGTTGAACTTGCTGAATCTCATAATCAGTAATCGGAGCGTGGGCTAGGATTTCTTTTTTCGTGGGAGTGCGATTTGGACGCTTCGTTTCGGGTATCCCGCTTTTTTTATTGATCACTGATTTTACGCTGTAGGGGCGACTGCGTACCGCACTGGTAATGTAGATGTCACTGCGAGTAAGACCGGCTAGTGTCAAAGATTTGTCTAATTCAACACCAGCAGCACCGCTAAAAGGAATTAGCGTTTCAATTTCATTGCGACCAGGGGCTTCTCCTAAAATGAATAATTGAGCATTTATCGGGCCGGCCCCAGCAACAAAGCCTTCTAATAAAAAGCCTTTTGAACGGCGAGCTACATCATTGACTAACCAATCAGGATAATTCATCTTCTACACTCCTTTTTTTCAGTATAAACTGTGGCAAAAGCTTTGAAAAGCTTTTGCAAATCTTTGAAAACAAGTGGTTGACGGGGAAGTGTTTTTTTGCTAAAGTAGTATTGTTGTAATTGTGGGCACCACAGCTACAACCGCACAGAACCAGTAGTAAGCATCGTTAAGATCACTGGGGATGGCGAGTCTAAGTCTAACAAAGGAGGTGCTTCAAAGCATGTACGCAATCATTAAAACTGGTGGCAAACAAGTCAAAGTGGAAGTCGGTCAAGCGATCTACGTTGAAAAACTAGACGTTGAAGCTGGCGAAAAGGTTACTTTTGACGAAGTAATTTTGGTAGGTGGCGAATCTACGAAAGTTGGGAACCCAACAATCGCAGGCGCAACTGTTGCAGGTACGGTTGAAAAACACGGCAAGCAAAAGAAAGTCGTGACTTACAAATACAAACCTAAAAAACACACTCACCGCAAGCAAGGTCATCGTCAACCTTATACAAAAGTTGTCATTGACGCAATCAACGCATAATTTTTCATAAAGCAGGTGGATTTCTTGATCATTGGGACATTAAAACGTAATGACTCTGGTCGGATCATTTCCTTTGAACTGACTGGCCACGCTCAATCTGGTGAGTATGGAAAGGACCTCGTTTGTGCAGCTGTCTCGGCATTAGCCATCAGTTGTGTCAACGGTATCGATGCTTTAGCCGGTGTCAAACCAATTCTTGACGCCAACGAAGAAGAAGGTGGCTACCTTTACGTGGAGCTACCGGAAGATTCGACCCAGGAGCAGACCAACATCACTCAGATACTGCTGGAAAATCTTTTATTGGGATTGCAAGCAGTTCAAGCGGAATATGGAGAATATCTGCAATTGAAAACCATCACGAAATAAAGTCTATTACAGGAGGTGCATTCCATGTTGTTGAAAATGAATTTACAATTCTTCGCCCACAAAAAAGGGGGCGGTTCTACTTCCAACGGCCGTGACTCAGAATCCAAACGTTTAGGTGCTAAACGGGCGGACGGTCAAACTGTTACAGGTGGATCCATCCTTTACCGTCAACGGGGCACTAAGATTTATCCAGGTGTGAACGTTGGTATCGGTGGCGATGACACATTGTTCGCTAAATGCGACGGCGTAGTACGTTTCGAACGTAAAGGCCGCGACAAAAAGCAAGTCTCTGTTTATCCAGTGGCTGCTGAAGCGTAAGCAAATAAGGAAAGTCCGAACTCTTTTATCAGGGTTCGGACTTTTTTATAAGGATGAATGCCCATTTTTGATATTCTAGTTTTTCGCAATGAAATGCCAACATTTGTAGACATTCTAGCCGCAAATCAGCAGCTTATTAAAAAATATCGAGGAAATTAAAAAATGAATAAGACGGAAAAAACTTCAGGTCTTTAGAATCTGGAGCTTTTTTGTATTTTAATCCAAAGCTTTGCTACTGCATAAAAATCTCGGTACAATAAGAAAAGAAGAAGGAAAGGCGGTTGATTTCATGGAACAAAGACAACATCAATCGATTCAAAAACTGATTGCCGAGATTGAAAAAGTGGTAATCGGGAAGAGAGAAGTTATTGAAATGACGGTAGCGGCCTTGCTTGCTGGAGGGCACGTTTTATTTGAAGATATTCCTGGGGTAGGAAAGACTGTCTTGGTGAAGACTCTTGCCAAAGCAATTCAAGGGGAGTTTTCCCGGGTGCAGTTCACCCCGGATTTACAACCAAGTGATATTTCCGGTCTTTCGATTTATAACGAGGAAAGTCGCAGGTTTGAGTTTCGGCCGGGACCAATTTTTACTACGGTATTGTTAGCCGATGAAATTAATCGCACTCCGCCAAGGACCCAAGCGGCGTTATTAGAGGCGATGTCAGAAAAACACGTAACCATTGACAATCAGACTTATCCTTTAGATGAGCATTTTTTTGTATTGGCAACTCAAAATCCTGTGGAATATGAAGGAACGTATCCTTTGCCAGAAGCACAGCTGGATCGTTTTTTATTTCGATTAAAAATTGGTTATCCAGTTTATGAAGATGAACTGGTCTTGTTATTAGGGCAACAAGAGCAGGCCTTGGCTCATGTACAATCGGTATTAACCAAGGAGCAGTTGATACGGTTAAAGCAACAAGTTTCAGAGGTTACTGTTAGCAATCAAGTCAGCCGCTATGGCTTGAATTTGATTCGGGCCACTAGAGAGCATGCTGGTGTCCGCTTAGGCATCAGTCCTCGAGGGGGGATTGCTTTTTTACGAGGGGCTCAAGCCTATGCTTTTGTTCATGGACGGGACTTTGTGACTCCAGAAGACTTGCAGGCGGTGATGGGGCCAGTATTTGGTCATCGCTTGATTTTGAACTACGGAGAGGATAAAGAAAAGATTCTTAAGGAAATTTTGGCTAGCGTTTTGGTACCTGTGAGGAAAAAATCATGAAAAAAATCCGACGAATTGGCAAAATAGTGCTGATAATTATTGGCTGGGTGGTACTTTTTGCCAATGCACTTGTTTTTAACAATCCTACTGGCTGGAGTTTGTTTGTTTTTTTCAGTGGCTTTTTGTTGTTAATGTTATTGTCTTTTTTGCCTTCTTTAAAAAAGATGCAGTTTAAGACGGAGAAAGTGCAGTACACTCAAGTGGGACAAGATTTTGATTTAGTAGTGGAAGTTTTGGCGAGCGGTTTTTGGCAAGCGCTTTTTCAAGTAAGCATCAAGGAATTGCCAACAGAGGCGTATCAGTTCTTTTTTTATCATGGGCAGCCGGTAACGCTAACCTTTCCAGTACGCCCACTCGTGCGGGGACGTTTTGAAAAGCCGCCAATTTTTCTGCGTGGCGGGGATTTGTTTGGTTTATTTGAAAAAGAGCAAAGAAAGCTTTTACCTTGTACATTATATGTTTTACCAAAAGAAGATTCGCTGGGTCGTAGCCTAGGCCAGCAATTGCGGAAACAATTCAGTCAGCAAACTTTTGGCGAGCCTTTGCCTCAAGTGCGGAGTTATCGCAAGTACCAGCCGGGAGATAATCGGCGACAAGTGGACTGGAAGGTGAGCGCTCGTCAGCGAACTTTGACCATTCGGGAACAAGAAACTGGACAAGCAGTCAAACCAATCTTTGTCTTTTGGGGTGAGCAACAAAAGGCATTTGAATTTATTCTAAGCCGTTATTACGCCATGCAAAAAGAACTGACTGGTATTCAGCAATATGTAATTGCCCAACAAGTGAATTTAGTGACAGAAGAGGGCGTATTTGCAGAAATAACCGGTTTTGAAACACCGCCTCCTTTGCCGGAATGGCGCAATCAGGACTTGGTGATTTTTTATGGAGAAGCAGATGAAATTTTACAACAAACAGTAACTAATTTGAGAAAATACAATCGTGTGAGCGGATATTCTTTGTTGACTATTTCCAGTAACAATCAGCCAAGTCGGGAAAGGTGGTGACCTATGCTAAAGCGCATAAAAGAAAAAGGGTTGCTGGCAATCATTATGACGGTGGCATTGTTAATTGCCTTAGGTCGGTTTTTAAGCATGTATAACTTGGAACAAACATTTGCTATGGCAGCTATTACCATACTGTGTGCCGGACTGTGGCTATTTCCTTTTTGGCCGTTGCGACTAGTGTGGGGAGCTGGCGTCTTTATCGGTACCTTGCATCATTATTTTCCATTGGATCATTCTCTTGATAGAGAGTGGTTTGTAGCTTTTTGGCAGCAAGTAAAACCTTTACTAACTTTAGTACAAGAAGAAGGCTTTGGTCGAACGCCTTCTTTATTAGCTTTTACATTGATTTTTTTAGCGGCGTGTTTGATTGCAGTCTTAGGCATTGAATATGAATTGATCGGTCTGAGTTATCTCAGCCTTTTAAGTTATTTTTTACTTCTGTCGATTTTTAATCGTGTGGATGCGGTTAATGAAAGCTTGTTATTGCTTCTTTGCGCATTATTGGCCAATGGTGTTCGTCACTATCGCAATTTAGGGAGCAAGAGTTTTTGGTTTTTACTACTCGGTGGAGGATTTTTAGGGTTGTTACTTTTCGGGACCTTGAATTTGCCAGATGCTTGGCTTAGAGATCCTTTAGCCAGTCAGAGTGTCTCTTTGCGAAATCGCTTAAATGAGGCCGGTCTGTATGGTTTTGTGGAAAAGGTTGGTATTGGCGGGAATACTCGTACGGGCTTTGGAGAAGATGATGAAGCTTTAGGAGGAGCGTTGATCGATGATGCTACGGTTTTGTTTCGAGCCAGTCAAAGTTATCCTCATTACTGGCGTGTGGATAGTAAAGATCAATATACAGGAAAAGGTTGGGAGCGCCAATGGACTGTGGCTCCTTTTGTTTTAGAAGCTTCAGAACTTACGGTAACGCACAGTGAAACGGAAAATTTTTTACTGACCCAACAAATTGAACTAGAATTTGAAACTAATGATTTGTATTTACCACTGCCCTACGGTAATTCCGATTTGACCATAACCAGTGGTTTTTCCGGCTTTGCTTATTATGAAGAAACACAGCGAGTAAATTTATTGCTTGGTGAAAAAGAAAATCGAAAACTGACGATGGTTTCTAAAGAGCCTCATTACCCTGCCTCTGCATTACAGCAAGTCTCTGTTGATAAAAAAGGCATATTGATGCGCTACCTTCAGCTACCAGATACGCTACCTTCCCGGGTGGGACAACTGGCAGAAGCAATCACCCGTGAGGCGAATACATTGTATGATCAAGTTAGTGCAGTGGAAACTTACTTAAATAGTTCCGAAGACTTTCGCTATTCCAAAGTGGATGTGGTGGCGCCAGAATTAAACCAAGATTACGTAGATCAGTTTCTATTTGAAAGCAAAGTGGGCTATTGTGATAATTTTTCTAGTGCCATGGTGGTGCTGTTGCGCACTTTGGGGATTCCGGCGCGTTGGGCGAAAGGCTTTAGTCCGGGTACGGAAATTCCTAGTTT
>NZ_JBCOJC010000026.1:0-37254 GCF_040925905.1 Enterococcus sp. 2201sp1_2201st1_C11_2201SCRN_220225 | reverse complement strand
TCGTTTGGGTCGGCGGTCACAGTATGGACGCTGGCCAGTTGCAAGTTGGGGATATGATGGCTTTCATCACCTATACCATGCAAATTGTTATGGCCTTTATGATGTTATCCATGGTTTCAATTATTTTACCTCGGGCCAATGTTTCCGCAGGACGGGTTAATGAAGTCTTAGAAACGAAACCAACCATCGTGGATCCGGCACAACCAAAAGACGATGTGGACTACCAAGGGCAAGTTCGTTTTGAAGGCGTAAGTTTCCGCTATCCAGATGCTGAGGAAGATGTTTTGCATCATTTGAACTTTACTGCTAAACCAGGGCAAACCACAGCTTTAATCGGTTCGACTGGTTCTGGTAAGTCAACGGTAGTGAATTTGATTCCACGACTCTTTGACGTGACCACTGGCCGAATTACCATTGATGGCGTGGACGTTAGGGAAATGAGTTTGCACAAACTTCACGACTTAATCGGATTTGTTCCTCAAAAAGGCGTGTTGTTCTCTGGAGATATTGAATCCAATATTAAATTTGGGGATGTAGAAGGCATTTCGGATGAACAAATGAAGAAAGCAGCCAACATCGCTCAAGCGGATGAATTTATTGATTCCAATGAACAAGGATACGCTCGACCAATCTCTCAAGGCGGGACTAACGTTTCTGGGGGACAAAAACAACGCTTGTCCATCGCTCGGGCATTGGCAAAGGATCCGAAGATTTTGATTTTGGATGATTCCTTGTCAGCCTTGGATAATAAAACCGATGTAGCATTACGACGGGCTTTGGCAGAACAAGTCGAAGGCATTACCCAAATTATCGTGGCTCAAAAGATTTCGACAATTCTTCATGCGGATAACATCATTGTCTTAAATGAAGGTCGGATTGTAGCCCAAGGAACTCACGATGAATTAATGGCAACATCTACTGTATATCAAGAAATCGCTTCTTCCCAGTTGAGCAATGCCGAATTAGGTTTGGAAGCAGAATAGGAGGCGAAGAAAATGGCAGAAAATAACGAAAAACGCCCTCAACGCGGGGGCATGGGCCACGGTCCTGGTCGTAACATGGGCGCTGGCGAAAAGGCCAAGGACTTCAAAGGTACCATTAAAAAACTAGTCTCCTATATGGCGAATTACAAGATTGCGATTCTGTTTGTCATGATTTTCGCAGCAGCTTCGACAATCTTCAATATCTGGGGACCAAAAATCTTATCCAAAGCCATTACGGAATTATTCAATGGCTTAATTAAAAAATACCAAGGCACCGGGGGCATCGACTTTGACAAAATCGGTCAAACCTTGCTCTTTATGCTAGGTTTGTATCTGGTAGCTTCACTTTTCGGGGTGATGCAAGGTTGGATTATGTCCACTGTGACCCAAAAAGTAACTTACCGCATGCGTAAAGAAATTTCCGAAAAAATCAATCGTATGCCAATGAACTACTTTGAAAGCCGGACTACCGGGGAAGTGCTTTCCCGGATTACCAACGATGTGGATACTTTGGGACAATCATTGAATCAATCCATTACTCAGTTGATTACGTCGACTTTCACTGTTATCGGGGTTATTGTGATGATGCTTTCGATTTCATTACCAATGACCGGAATTTCCGTTTTGATTGTACCGATTTCTTTAGTTTTGATTTTGTTTGTAGTGAAGTTCTCACAAAAACACTTCGCTACGCAACAAAAATACTTAGGGATTATCAACGGTCAAGTAGAGGAAACTGTGGGTGGTTACAACATCGTTCATTTGTTTAACGATGAAGAAAACGCCTTGAATGAGTTTAAAGAACAAAATGAAGTACTCTTCAAATCCGCTTGGAAATCTCAATTTCTATCTGGTTTGATGCAACCGATTATGAACTTTGTCGGCAACTTAGGTTATGTAGCCGTAGCGATTATCGGTGGGATTTTTGCCTACAATGGCAGCATTACCGTAGGGGACATTCAAGCCTTTATCCAATACGTGCGAAACTTAACGAACCCAATCGCTCAATTAGCTCAAGTATCCAATATGCTTCAATCCATGGCAGCAGCTGCTGAACGGGTCTTTGAATTCTTAGGCGAAGAAGAAGAAGATCAAACCGTGGAAAATCCAGTGAAAATTGGCAAAGTGAAGGGCATGGTGGATTTCGATCACGTACACTTTGGCTATACACCGGATAAAATCATTGTGAACGACTTTAGCAGTCATGTGAAACCTGGACAAATGGTGGCCATCGTCGGTCCTACTGGGGCGGGTAAAACCACTATGGTGAAACTCTTAATGCGTTTTTACGATGTAAACAGTGGTGCCATTAAGATTGACGGTTACAATATTAAAGACTTCAATCGAGCTGACCTTCGAGAAAATATCGGCATGGTCTTACAAGATACCTGGTTGTTTAAGGGCACGATTATGGACAACCTTCGTTATGGGAACCTAGAGGCTAGTGATGAAGAAGTTTACGCCGCAGCCAAAGCGGCTCACGTACACCACTTTATCGAAACCTTGCCTGGGGGCTATAATATGGAACTCAATGAAGAGTCCTCCAATATTTCCCAAGGGCAAAAACAATTGTTGACCATTGCCCGGGCAATCTTGGCCGACAAACCAATTTTGATTTTGGATGAAGCTACGTCTTCTGTCGATACCCGTACGGAAGTCTTGATTCAAAATGCCATGAACAACTTAATGGCTGGCCGGACATCCTTTGTGATTGCTCACCGCTTGTCTACGATTAAAGACGCAGACAAGATCTTGTACATGCAAGATGGCGATATCAAAGAACAAGGAACCCATGAAGAACTCTTGGCTCAAGGCGGATTCTACGCGGCGTTGTACAATTCTCAATTTGAAGATTTAGCTGAAGAAGCGTAGAAGCTTTGTTAAAGACCAGTGGAAGAAAGTTTTCCACTGGTCTTTTTGGATCGTTAGACAGGCAGTTCATTCGACTTTTAAAACCTGATTTTTCTGGCAGGTTTATTCCTGAAATAAACGGTGGCCTATGTTATACTGAAACGGTAATCACAAGGGAAAATAACAGGTCTAAATTTTTTTCAGGGCAGCTCTCTAGGGAAAAGTGAGAATAATTCCGTCTTCTTAGAATCTTCACAAATAAATTAAAAATCATTTGTTTGTAGTTTGCCTAGGGATGAAGTAAAATAAATTTAGACTAGAAATGGAAATTGAGGTGTTCAAATATGGGGTATACTGATGAAACGGTGCGTTTTGACTTTGATGACAGCCATAAAAAAGCCGTCAGCGAAACCTTGGCCATCGTCTATCAAGCATTAGAAGAAAAAGGCTACAACCCAATCAATCAAATCGTAGGGTATCTGTTATCCGGTGATCCGGCGTATATACCTCGTTACCGAGATGCGCGAAATTTGATTCGCCGCCATGAGCGAGATGAAATCTTGGAAGTCTTGATTCGGTACTATTTGACAAATCACGGCATTGATTTATCATGAGAATCATGGGTTTAGATGTGGGCTCTCGCACTGTGGGGGTAGCAGTTAGTGATCCCATGGGTTGGACGGCTCAAGGGGTGGAAATCATCCGCATCAATGAAGACGAGGAAAATTTTGGTTTTGACCGCTTAAAAGAATTGGTTGCTGAATATGAAGTGACCCAATTTGTAGTAGGTTTACCTAAAAACATGAACAACACCATTGGCCCCCGGGCGGAAGCTTCCATGCGCTATGGCGATCAGATTACAGAACTCTTTGATCTTCCCGTAGCCTATCAAGATGAACGCTTGACCACGGTTCAGGCAGAACGGATGTTGGTGGAACAAGCCAATACGTCTCGGGCTAAACGAAAAAAAGTTATCGACAAATTAGCAGCTGTCATGATCTTACAGAATTATCTGGATCGCAATAGCAGCAGCATTTAAAAAAAAGGAGCTAGAATCATGACAGAACACAACCATCATGACCACGAGCATGATCACGAAGGACACGAACACATTACATTAGTAGACGATCAAGGAAACGAAACCTTGTACGAAATCCTCTTAACCGTGGACGGACAAGAAGAATTCGGCAAAAATTACGTCTTGCTTTACCCAGCAGGCGTCCCTGAAGAAGAAGACGTGGAATTGCAAGCCTATGCTTACATCGAAAACGAAGACGGCACAGAAGGCGAATTGCAACAAATCGAAACCGAAGCGGAATGGGATATGATCGAAGAAGTCTTTAACACGTTTATGTCTGAGGATGAAGAATAAGCTTTGTATGATAGCTGAACCCTTACTTGATAAGGGTTCAGCTTTTTTTTGTTTTTCCCATCAAGACTACCATCTTTTCATAATTTTACTCTGTCAATTTCCATGACTTTTCCTCGCTGATAATTTTCCATGATATCATTTTAAGATTTTCCAAAGCTCATCCATTTCCTTTCGACTATTTATGCTTCAATTAAGCTCCATCTCGTTAACTAGTCTTATACAAATGGATGAGAGGTAAACGAGATGGCGAAAAAACGAAATAAAAACGCAATGATTGCAATGGCGGTGGCGGCTTTACTGGTGGCTGCATTATCAATTACCATGGTGGTAAAAAATGGCAAGGCGGCAGAAGAAACCCCGGAGGCCGCCTACACTTTGCCTGTAGCTAGCAATGGAGCGGTGACAACATTAGATTATAGCGATTATGATATCGAATCGGTGTCTGATGTGTACGATCCGGATTTGCAAAGTGAGATTTATGAGCAATTGACCGCACTAAAAGAGCAAACAAAAGCCACTGTGGCAGATCCGCTGTTGGTTTCCAATCCTTATTTGACCAATAACAACAGCATTTATGTGAATTTTACGATTACTAAAGAGATAGAAAGTGTCAGCTATCAAGTGAAGACTACGGGAATTCCTGATTTTTCCGAAACCTTGGTTAACAGTGGTATGGCTAAAGATTTTGAATCGCAACTAATCGGTTTGATTGCTGGGCAAGAAAACACTGTCACTATGACTGTTACGTACACCGATGGGACAACGGAAGAGTCTAGTTTTGACTACACACCTGTCACATCCAATAGTGGGCTAGGTACACAACTGGACGTGACGACCTATGACAATGCTACCGAGCTTTCCAATGGGCTTTTTGCCTTAATTGGCGATAGCACGTTAGCCAATCGGGTGATTGCTTTGGTGGATAATGAAGGCTATGTGCGTAATGAGATTCCTTTGGTTAATTATAATTCCATGCGTTTAAGTTTTGACGATGAGGACAATATGGTCTTTGCCATTTCCAATTATTCTCTGGTGAAGATGAATAAGCTAGGCCAAGTCACGGCGAAATACTATGTGAAAGATGACGGCTATATTCTTCATCACGATTACGCTTTGGATGAAGAGGGGAATATCATTGCCTTGGCTACCAGCATTGAAGCCAAAGAAGAAGCGGACTATGTAGAAGATCGGGTGATTAAAATTGATGCCACCACAGGAGCAGTCACTGAAATTGCTGACTTTGCCAAATTATTGCCGGATTTGTATGACAAGGCTACCGGCAAAGTGGTTTCCACAGCGGAAAAAGGTGCCCGGGATATTGTTCACATTAATACGATTCAATACATTAACGACGATGAATTAATTTTGAGCTCCCGGGAAACGTCATCCATTATGAAACTGACGGATGTTTCCACTGATTCTAAGATTGAGACGATTATTTCTGACAGTGATTTTTGGGAAGGAATTGATACCAACGGCGCCACCTTGTTGCAAAAAGACGGGGACTTCACCTCCCAATTTGGGCAACATTCCGTGACCTATGAAGCCGGGGCAGATGACGAACATTACACTTTGTATATGTTTAACAATAATTCAGCCGTCATGGATTCTCGCACGGATTTGGATATGACACCTTACTTAGAGGCAGGTGCCGGGACTACGGATTTGGATTCCACGGAAAACTCTTATTACTATGAGTACGAAGTGGACGAAGAGGCTGGGACGTACAAACTGATGAAAGAATTCGCCGTGCCTTACTCCACTTTTATTTCCAGTGTCCAAAAACTGGGTACGAATTACTTAGTGGACTCTGGACAAGTGGCCACCTTCACGGAGTATGATGAAGAAGGCAATCCTATTGCCACTTACACAACAACCGGAGAGGAGAAGTTCTTGTACCGCGTTTATAAGTATGAGTTTAGTGGTTACTATTTTGAATAGATAAGTGTACCCCTTGTAAACCAATAAATAATTAAAAGAAAAAGCTGAGAAACACCATCAAATAAGATGGGATTTCTCAGCTTTTTTCTATTTTATAAGTCTAAATAAGAAACGACTTCAACTTTATTGGCGACTAACATCTCCCGGGTTTCCGGACGACAAAGCATAGCGCATTCGGCAGTGCGGCGGATATTTAAAGAAGAGTGTTGCAAAATATACTCATCTAAATAGCCAGGATGATAGACAACTAAATCCACCACTTCTGGAGTAGCAGGAGTTGCCAGAAGTTCTTGCAGGCAAGTTTGGGCATCTTTTTCAGGACTGCTGCCAGTGTGCATCAAGACTTGGGTTTGGCCGATGGTAACTTGATCTTCAATGCGTTGTGGCAGTGGAGAATATTTCAGGCCGTGGCGTTTGCCGACGATTTCAAGTCCATGGAAGAGAGTAGGGCTAGGAACCGCATGACCATCTAAGTAATCTGGTTTGCGGCCGGTTAGTTCGATGAAGCGTACTAACTGTGCCTCAGCTTCAATGATGATTTCTTCTAAATTTACAAAATCGCTTTGGGCATTGCGGTAGTCACTAGAAGGTTTAAATTCACCATTGGCTTGCACCAAGCTAGGAATCAGCTTAGGATCTGCTGCAGGTTGGCCGATGCTAATATTAAAGTGGAGCCCTAAAGCAATCTTTTCTTGTTGGACTAATTTGACACCGTGGGCTGCTGCGGTCATGGAAGACATTAAACCGACGCTAGTAATTACGCCATCTTGAATACTTTTCAAGATACCATAATTGACTGCTTCGCTATAGCCTAAGTCGTCGGCTCGCATAAGAATTTTTCGCATGTTTCTCCCTCCAAAATTTTTTATCTTGTTCGATTATTTTTTGTCTTCGTCAAACCCAATGATAAATAGCGCTACAAAGGCCACGACAAAGGCAATTACAGAACCAATAATCGCATGCATGAAGTTATTGGCATCTTTGCCGATAAAACCAGCAAGACCGAAAATATTGGAACCAATTAAATTATACATTTTCACATCCATAAAGCCCATGTAAAGAGCACCACAGAAACCGCCAATTGCTTGGGCGATGAAAGGACGGACGTAAGGTAATGCTACCCCGTAAATCGTAGGTTCAGTAATCCCAGCAATTTCTAATAGGAAGAAACTGGAGAAACCGATGCTGCGATTTTCTGGTTTTTTAGCTTTAATGGCAAAAGCTAAGGCAACACCCGCTAAGGCCATAGAAGCAGAAGTACCTGCGACAAAGACAATTTTGTCATAGCCCACAGAACCTAATGTCGCAAAGACAGCTAGGTTTAATGGGTGATGCATCCCGGTCATGATCAACAAGGCATAAACAGCACCTAGTAAAGCGATACCCCAAGCACCTAAGACGGAATGTAACCAGAAGAAGAACGTACTAATAAAGGAACCTAAAATGACTCCTAAAGGTGCTAACACAACAAGTGACAATGGCAACATAATCAAGACGGTTAAGAAAGGAACCAACATAATTTTCAACATTTCAGGAATCACTTTGTTCCAAAAACGTTCAACATAAGACATAATCCACACGACTAAAATTACTGGAATTACTGAGCTGGAATAGGTCATGGGAGTAATGGGTAACCCAAGAAAATCAAGGGAAGTGCCACTGCTTACCGCTTCAATAAAGCTTGGGTGAATCAAAATCGCCCCTAAAAGCATCCCGATTAAAGGACTCGCTTTAAATTGTTTGGCACTGGTATAGCCTAGAAAGACTGGCAAGAAATAAAATCCTGCATCGCCGGCAAAGGACAAGACCGTGTATAAACCACTCTTATCACTAAGGACCCCTAGCATTCCTGGCCCGAAGATGATGATAATCATCTTCAATAGCCCGGCACAGATAAAGATTGGCAGAACTGGTGTGATACTACCGGTTAAATTGTTTAAAATACTTTGACCAATGGATTTAGGCGTTAGTTTTTCTTTTGGTTTGTCTTCAGGAACATCCACTGCGGCTTGTTCAGAAATACCAGCGATTTTGCAAAGTTCAGTATAGACCTTTCCGACATTTGGCCCGATGATTACTTGGTATTGCCCCCCAGAAAGCTGCGCGCCTAAAACACCATCGATTTTTTTGATCTCATCGGTATTTGGTAAGCTGCTATCTTTTAAATGAAAACGCAAGCGAGTCATACAGTGGAAGACACTGGCAACATTTTCTTTTCCTCCGACGGCATGTAAGACCTCATCGGCGGTTTCGTGAAATTTTTGTTCATCTGTCATTTCATATTCTCCTACTTTCTTTTAAATAAATTTTCTAAAAGGAATAAAATAACTCACTTAGGAAAGCATGAGGCAAAAGAGGGCTTTCATTTCCCAACAAACTAATCCTAAGCAATAAAAAAACCCAGACCTGTGCCTTTGCACCGTTCTGGGTAATGCCTCAAAATTTGAGTAACAATCCATTTGATTTAATTGTCCGCACAGACGCGGTTGATATGCATGATTAAATACAATTTTTCTTCGTCACTGTATTTCCAGTGGTATTCTTTTTCAAAATAAGCGTCGATTTTGTCCACACATTGGGCGACTTTTGGATATTGCAAGCGCACCGTCGCGTAGAGTTCACTGTTATCGCTAAAAATCTGTTGATCTCGAACTTGTCGCTGAATCAAGTGGCGCAAATGAGTGATAAAACGAGAATAATTAAAGCTATCTTTTTTAAAGGTAATCTCAAGCTCGTTTTCAATAATACCGATTACATCTTGAATGATTTTGGTCATCATCAATGTCAAGTGCATATCACTGGTGCGATCTTCGGCATTGATAATATGCAAGGCGATGCTGGTTGCCTCCGAAGCTGGTAAAGAAATACCGATTTTTTTCTTCATCAAGGTCAGGGCGCGTTTGCCAATTGCATACTCTTTGGCGTACATGCTTTCCACATCAAAGGATAAGGGGGCGTAGATTTCCATATTGTTTTTGATTCGTTCGTTGGCAAATTTCAAATGATCCGCTAACGTGATAGGTAAATTGGGATTTAACTCACTGTTCAAAGTTACCCTAGCTAAATCAACGATATCAGTGGCAACCGCCAAAATGTCCTCGGGAATCTCATTGAACATCTCCACATTGTGCTCGGAAATATCGTAATAGGTTCTTTGGACTTGGCTCATGTCGGTTAACGTATAAGGCATTTTAGGAAACCCAATCCCTTTGCCGCAAACCACCATTTCCCGGCCATTGTTGTCAACACCTAATGCGACGTTGTTATTAATTTTACGAATAATTTCCACGGTTTCACCTCACAAAACGAATTGCGTACACAAAAATAGCGCTGTTTCTCCCTTGATGCCATGCAAGTAATGCCTCAAATGAGTAACAACCCTTATTTATCAATCATAAAAGTAATGCCTCGCAAGCGAGTAACAACCTTTCGACGGTATTATACTACATAAATTCTAAAAAGACTATCCTAAAGTATGGGAATAAAAATTAGGGAAGTGACAAGCGTAATTTTTAAGGATGAAAAGACAAGCAACTTCCCCTGTTTTTTAATGGGCGTTGCTTGTCTTTTGTGAGCTCATGTTGGTATTGTTCGGTTCAAAGGTGGGACACAGCTATTGTCCCCCTCCTAAATGTTTAATAAGGACAGCAAATTGTTTTTCCCGCTGGTAAGGCTACCAGTTGCTGGCCAATTTGAACTTCAGTATCTTCCGATGCGGTCAAGAGGATTTCTTTATGATTTACGGTAATTTCAAAATCAATTTGACGCAATGTCATGGAGTAGCGGATTGCTTGCCATTGTGCAGGTAGTTTTGGTGCAAAGTGTAACTTACTGCCACGAATGTCCATACCAGCAAAGGTAGTTAAGGGAATATACAACGTAGCCGCCATTACACCAGCATGGATTCCTTCTGCAGTGGTTCCTCCTTGAATGTCTTGATAATCAGAGGAAAGAGCTTCTTGGTAAAGTTGCCAAGCTAACTCGTTTTCATCCACCATGGCAGCCAATTGGGCATGAACAACTCGAGAAAGGGTAGAACCATGGGAAGTTCGGGCCAAGTAATAGTGTAGATTTTCGGCTACATAGTTTTTCGGTAACTCGTTTTGATAGCCTAAATCAGCTAAAATCTGATTCACTTGGCTTGTGGAAAAGTTATAGTAAATCATTAAGCTATCGGCTTGTTTTGCGACTTTATAGCTGTCGGCTGATTTGCCTTCTGCATTTAAAATCCGGTCTAGACGGTAAATATTGCCGTATTTATTCCGGTAGGCTTCCCAGTCTAAATCTTGTAAGTCAAAGTAGCCATCAAATTGCGCAATAATTCCTTCGTCATTAATTTCTAAGGCCAATTGTTGCCGAATTGCCGCCATAGCAGTTAATTCTGCTGGGGTAATACCCGTTTTTTCTAAAATATCCCTAAAGAAAGTTTCCCCTAATTCTTGTTGCAAACTAGCTATTTCTTCAAAGAGCCAGACGACCATCATGTTGGTATAGGCATTGTCTTTTAAACCGCCTTTTTCGGCATTAGGATAGGCTTCATGAAATTCATCCGGCCCCATAACCCCTGCAATAGAATAACGCTGTTGCTCTTCATCCCAAGCGGCCAAACTTTGCCAGAAGTGGGCGATTTCCATCATCATTTCCAAACCGTATTGGGCCATAAAATCACGGTCTTGGGTGTTGTGCCAGTATTGCCAAACATTATAAGCAATGGCCAAAGAAACATGGCGTTGCAAGCGACTGTGATCTTCTTTCCATTCGCCGCTGATGGGATTTAAGTGGAGTTCTTGAGATTGCTCAGTGCCATCTAACCCGGACTGCCAAGGGAACATTGCCCCTTTCAAGCCTATTTTTTGGGCATCCGCTTTGGCTGCTCCTAGGCGATGATAGCGGTACAAGAGAATTTGACGGGCAGTTTCTGGAAAATGCAAAATGTAAAATGGCAAGATAAACAATTCGTCCCAGAAAATATGACCACGATAGGCTTCTCCATGTAGCCCCCGAGCAGTAACGGAAGCATCGAGATTGTGGTTGCCATTAGGTGAAGCAGCCACCAGCATGTGGTAAGTGTGAAGGTTTAAAAGTTTTTGGCTCATTAAATCTCCGGTTACGGTAATCCCGGCTTTTTTCCATAATGTGCGCCAAACAGCGGTGGAGTCTGCTAATAAGCTGGCAAAATCAGGGAAAGCCAGAGCCGGAGTGGTTTTTAGGGCTTTTTCGATGGCCGCTTGTTCGTTTTGACGAAACTGTTGGACGGAAACGATTTTTTCCAATTCATAACAACTACCTTCAGAAACCGTTACGGTAAAGGATTGGCAAATTTTCGTTTCGCTGTTTTCACAGGTGAGCGTTGCTTGAGCTGAATTTGGAAGGAGCAGCTGTGCCTCTTGGATGACGGTGATTTTAGAATTTTTCGTACGTGCAACTAAGCGAGTGGCAGTGTCTTTTGCCACCGTTTGGAGAATATCCAAATGATTTTTTTCCAAACTGCGGTAACGAGCCACGTTGTAGTTGTAGACTTCACCGTCTGCTTCCGTTACCACTTTAATCTCACCACTAAAATTAAGGGGAGTAAAACGATAACGAATGCCATAAAATTCTCGGCGGGCCATGCTGACCATCTTTTCACTTTCAATCAATAGTTTTTTACCGCTTTTTAGTTCAATTACACTACTGGAAGTAAGCAATCCATTGCGCAAGTTTAAAGAGCGCTTTAGAAATTGCACTTGATTATTGGCAATATCAATGCGTTCGCCATCAAGGATTAAATAAATTTTTTGCAGATTAGGGGCATTGACAAAGTCTTCATTGGCGATGGTTCGATCTTGAATTTTGGAATAGCCAGTATCGTATAGGCTAGCCAAATAAGTAGCGGGATAATTGGCATCGGAAATTTCCATTTCGGGAGTCGTTCCTCGCAATCCTAAAAAGCCATTGCCCACTGTTAATAGTGATTCCACAGAGTATTCGTCTTTGCCGGGACGATAGCCGTAATAATCTAAGTGCCAAGGCAATTCTGTTGCTGCGTCTTCAAAGTCTGCTAGTGTTTTTACCGTAACAAAGGGTTGATTTAGATTTTCAGTTAACCACTGGGACAATTCATAAGTGCCATGAGGTCCTTCTAATAGACAAGGCGCAGTGGCAATGACCACACCCCCAGTAATTGCTTGTTGGGTTAGCCATTGTTTTAAGTCTTTGGCATTTTCTGAAGGCAGGCCGCTAAATAGTTGACTTGTTCCGTCCTTTAGCGCTACTTGCCAAGTTTCGTTTTTGATGCTGATTTTCGCTAGGTTCATCATTGATGCGGAAACAAAAGCGCTGTTTCCTAAACTCCTTTCGGTAAAACAGTATTATGTTACTTGTCTATACAAGCGTGTTGATTATAACCGAGATATTTTGAGATTTCAAACTGTTTTTGAAAAAATAGCTCATCAAAAAACAATCAGAAAATTTTTGGCTTGCTTTTTTGATAGCCTTGTGATTTAGTTATAGTGTTTCTTTGATGATTCTTTGACAGGGGCAAAATTAAGTGTTAAATCCTTTTTTTAAAATTATATTTTCGTTATTTAAATTCTTGTTAATGTGATTTTATGGTCGTGATTTAGAAAACTTTTGCTGCAGTTGAAGGGGTTATGGAAGAAGTAATAATCAGGCAAGTCAAAGGTCTAACGAATTTAATAAATTGTTTTGTAGCAGTTCGTTAGGCAAAATAAGGAGCGGATTACCATGTTTGGCATATTTAAAAAGAAAAAAACAGATATTTTTTCTCCTGTCGCAGGGGAAGTCATTGGGATTGATCAAGTGGCAGACCCAGTATTCAGTCAAAAGATGATGGGAGAAGGCTTTGCGGTGAAGCCAAGTAATGGAGAAATTACGGCGCCAGTCAGTGGGGTTGTGAAGTCGATTTTTCCTACTAAACACGCACTGATTATCGAAACTGATAATAAAGTAGGCCTTTTACTTCATATTGGCATTGATACGGTGGCACTTGAAGGAGCAGGCTTTCAAGCCTTGGTGGAAGCTGGCCAAAAAGTCAGCGCCAAAGAACCTATTTTACAAGTTGATTTAGATCTATTAAAAGAAAAGGGAAAAGACGATGTAGTAATGGTAGTTTTCCCAGAAGAAAAAGATATTCAACTAAACGTAAATCTGGGCAATGCAGATAGCCAGACTGTGGCTGCGGTGTTAGAATAGTTAAAGCTGTTTTTTTAAATTTGTATAATTGTTATTAAAAAGACGTTCTCCTCCTGTTGTATGGAGGGAACGTCTTTTTATAGATTAAGTTATTATGTTTGGCCCTTCTTACTTTAAAAAATTCTGATGATGTTTAGAAAAGACCACTGTAAAGGTGGAGCCTACTTGAGGATGGCTATCCAAAGACAACTGGCCCCCAAGTTTTTTAGTATAGTCTTTTACAATGGCAAGGCCAAGGCCGGTGCCACCTGAATTACGGGCTCGGGCTTTGTCCACGCGGTAGAAGCGTTCAAAAATGCGCTTTTGATCTTCATAATCAATGCCGATACCCTGATCAATGACTTGGATTTCTAGCTGTCTCTCTGGAAGAATAGTCGAGCGCAAAATCACTTGGCTGTTTTCTGGAGAATACTGCAAGGCGTTTTCCACCAGATTTTTCACAATGGGATAGAAGAGTTCTCTTACGGTAGGCCAAGTTGTGGCACCTGTTGTCTCAATCTTCAATGTAATCTTTTTTTCTTGGAGTAAGTGTTGGAAACTTTGCTGCAATTGCTGATAAAGCAGGTCTAAGTCCACGTTTTGCCATTCATAATCCAGGTCATTTTCCGTTTTAGACAGTTGGATGATTTCTTGAATGAGGCGCTGGAGTCGTTGAGCGTCTTTTTGCATGATACCAAGAAATTCTCTAGTGATTTCAGGGTCTGCCATGGCGCCGTCTAGCAAGGTTTCGCTAAAGCCAATCAATGAAGTCACGGGAGTTTTTAGTTCGTGGGAAACGTTGCCTACGAAATCTTTTTGCATTTTTTCCAATTGACGCACCCGGCTCATGTCATAGGAAATCCCTAAAAGTTGCTGCTGTTCCACAAAGAGGTGCAAGTTCAAATCCAGCACCCGTTCATTGGGAATTTTCAAATGAAATTCTTCATGAAGCAGTGGCGTTTCCGGCGTTACTTTATAAATCGCTTGAATCAAGCCAGGATCACCAATGACACTGGCAAGATTTTGCGGTAGTGGTAAGTCTTGGGTTAGCCCCAGTTGTTTTTTCATAGCGGGGTTGATCATCATGAGTTGATGGGTATCGTCCAATAAAAAGACCCCAATCATCAACTCGTCTAATAAGGTGTGGAATTGGGTTTCTGTTGCGGTATAGGCCTGATAAGTTTTGGTTAATTGTTCACTTAGTTGGTTAATGGTTTGGTAGAGTTCTTGCCACTGTGGTGAAGTTTGTAAAATCAATTCCGTTTTGTCCGGTTGAGCGACCATTTTTTTGAGTACCGGCAAGATTTTTTCTATAGGCCGATTTCGTTGCCGGAGAAAATGGAGGACTACGAAAGTAATCAACAGACAAAGCACCGTGTAGACGAGAAAAATCGACCGACGCACTTGTCCTGCCGCCTTTAAAAAGTCGGTAGTGGGCTCAGCAATCCGCAAGACCCCTGTGAGCTGTTGGTCTTTTACAATGGGGACGGCTACGTATAAAAGCTCTTGATTTAAAGTGTCACTGTGGCGCAATGAAGCTCCTAGTTTGCCTCCTTGGAGCACGGTTTTCACTTCCGGACGATCGCTTCTCGTACCAGTTAAATTGTCTTCATGGGTATCCTCCACGATTTTTCCATTGGCGTCTAAAATGGTAATTCGTTCCTCAGAGTGAACCACATACTCATGACTGACGACAGCCAGCTGGTCTAGCGTGTCCTCGGTGGTTAAATTTAACAGTAAATCGGCTTTCTTTTCTAAGTATTCTTGTTGTTGACTGACCACTTGATTGTGGTAAAAGCCAGCGATTAATTGCCACGCTCCAATGAAGATCAGCAAAAGTAGTGCCAACCAACCTAGATAAGTTCCTGTACGTTTTTTCATCCTTTTGGTTCCTGAAATTTATAGCCAAAGCCTCGCATGGTGACTAAGTATTGGGGATTTTTCGGATCGGTTTCGATTTTTTCTCGCAAATGGGAGACATGAACATCCACAATCCGGCTTTGGCCAGCAAAATCATAATGCCAAATCCGATCCAGTAAGGTTTCCCGATCGATTACCCGGTCTTTACGCTTCATAAAGTAAACCAACAGCTCGAATTCTTTCGGGGTTAAAAAGATGGGTTTGCCTGAAACTGTCACTTGAAAATTAGTCGAATCAGCCACGATTTCTCCAATGGTCAATAAGGAATCGTCGGCTAAAGTTGTCGAGGTTTCTTTTGGAATCGATGGATTTCGTGGTTCCAAACGGCGGAATATTGCCTTCATTCGAGCTAGGACTTCTCGGGGACTAAAGGGCTTAGTTAAATAGTCATCGGCACCAATTTCCAATCCTAAAATCCGATCAATGGTATCGTCTTTTGCAGTTAAAAGCAGAATCGGCGTTTCGATTTTTTCTTGTCGTAATTTTTTGGTGATTTCCATACCGTCCAGCCGGGGGAGCATAATGTCTAAAATCAAAAAGTCGAAGTTGCCGCTTAAGGCTAACTCAAAGCCTGTGATCCCGTCAGTGGCACTGGTTACTTGGTAGCCTTCTTTTTCTAAATTAAAGGTTAATAAAGTGACGATAGAGGGCTCGTCGTCCACGATCAATACTTTTTTCATTTTAATCTCCTAAGTTGGGCCAAAAATTTGCCTTTTTTTCACAAGTAGAAACTTGCAACTGGCTTCATTTTAGCATAGAAATCAGCGGGGATACTATTGTGGCTGATAAAAAAATGCTATAATATCAAGTGATTGTTTTGCTTGGAAAGGAAGTGGTCCCATGTTGGGAATCAGTGCTTGTTTAGGTGGCATCTTTTGTCGCTACGATGGTGGCACTCAGACGGTCAATCAATTCTTAACTTGGGTCAATGAAGGCAAGGCGCTATTGATTTGTCCCGAAGTTTTAGGGGGCTTGCCCACTCCCCGCACACCAGCAGAAATTCAAAATGGCGACGGCTTTGACGTATGGCAAAATACGGCAACAGTCCTTACTCAAGATGGTGTGGATGTCACAGAAAATTACAAACAAGGTGCCATGAAAGCCTATGAAGCGATGAAAGAGCTAGGGATTACTTCTGTCATCTTAAAAGAGCGCAGTCCTTCTTGTGGGAGTCAAATGATTTACGATGGAAGTTTTTCCGGCATAAAACAAGCCGGTGTAGGCGTGGCTACTGCTTATTTTATCCAACAAGGTCTTAAGGTTTATTCAGAAGAAAACTGGCAAGAAATGGAGGACCTGTGATGGAAATCGAAAAAACCAATCGCATGAACGCGTTATTTGAATTTTATTCCACGTTGCTTACGGAAAAGCAGATGAACTATATGGAGTTGTATTATGCGGATGATTTTTCATTAGGGGAGATTGCTGAGGAATTTCAGGTGAGTCGCCAGGCGGTCTATGATAATATAAAAAGGACCGAGAAAATCTTGGAAGATTACGAGCGGAAACTCCATCTCTTGTCGGATTATATCGTCAGAGAAGAGGTCTTAGGTGACCTGAGTAAGTATATCAAAGCGTATTATCCAAAAGATGAAGCATTACCCCGTTTTGTGGAACAAATACAAGAAATCGATGAATAGAGAATTGAGGAATGAATGATGGCATTTGAAAGTTTAACAGAACGCTTGCAACAAGCCATGGGCAAGTTGCGAAAAAAAGGCAAAGTCACGGAAGCTGATGTTAAGGAAATGATGCGGGAAATCCGCCTAGCCTTACTGGAAGCCGATGTCAACTTGCAAGTGGTGAAAGAATTTACCAAAAGCGTGCGAGATCGCGCAGTGGGAGCTGAAGTCCTAGAATCTTTATCTCCAGCCCAACAAATCGTCAAAATCGTCAATGAAGAATTGACCAAAACATTAGGGGAAGAAACAGTAGGCATTACCAAGTCACCGAAAATCCCAACGGTCATCATGATGGTCGGTCTGCAAGGGGCCGGGAAAACCACCTTTGCCGGCAAACTGGCTAATTACTTAAAGAAAAATGAAAATGCCCGGCCGCTAATGATCGCAGGCGACGTCTATCGTCCGGCGGCTATTGACCAGTTGAAAGTTTTAGGCCAACAATTAGACGTGCCAGTCTTTGAAATGGGCACTGAAGTTAGTCCGGTGGAAATCGTCCGCCAAGGGATGGAAGTTGCCCGAGAAAAGAAAAACGACTATGTCTTAATCGATACTGCTGGACGATTGCACATTGATGAATTGTTAATGACTGAGTTAAAAGAAATCAAAGCCATTGCCGAGCCTAATGAAATCCTCTTAGTTGTGGATGCCATGACCGGGCAAGATGCGGTAAATGTAGCCGATAGCTTTAATCAACAACTGGGCATTACCGGGGTTGTGATTACCAAATTAGACGGGGATACTCGAGGCGGGGCCGCTTTGTCCATTCGCCAAGTCACCGGAGCACCGATTAAATTTACCGGTACCGGTGAAAAACTGACCGATTTGGAAGTGTTCCATCCAGACCGCATGGCGAGTCGGATTTTGGGCATGGGAGATATGATGACCCTCATCGAAAAAGCCCAAATGGAATACGACGAAAAACAAGCAGAAGACTTAGCCCGCAAGATGAAAGAAAACAGCTTTGACTTTAACGATTTCATCGAGCAAATGGATCAAGTCAATAATATGGGACCCATTGAAGACTTGATTAAGATGATTCCTGGGATGAGCCAAGTTCCTGGAATTGAAAATGTCAAAATTGATCCAAAACAAATGGCTCGCCAAAAAGCGATTGTTTTGTCCATGACTAAAGCAGAACGGGAAAATCCGGAGCTGTTAAATCCAAGCCGTCGCCGCCGCATTGCCGCAGGTTCCGGAAATTCGGTGGTGGAAGTCAATCGCTTCATCAAACAGTTCAAAGAAAGCCAAAAGATGATGCAACAAATGTCCAAAGGTAGTATGCCAGCGGGGATGGATCAGATGTTTGGCACAGGCGTCAAAGGTAAGTTAGGTAAGATGGCCATGAACCGCATGGTGAAAAAGAACAAGAAAAAGAAGAAAAAGCGGAAATAAGCATTAACCTTAATACGAGGAAAAGCAGTAACTCAGGTCTCCAACCCGAATGTTACTGTACGAGAGACGGAAGCAAATAAGGAGAAGGAGTCGCTAGGAAACAACGACTCCTTCTCCTTATTTCATCCCTAAAAATTTCAAAGGCTGTCTAAGCTTGACTTCACCAAGCTAAAACAGCCTAATTCACTTTTTCTCTTTTTCGTACGGTAACTCGGGTTTCCAACCTGAGTTACTCCTTTTACGATAATTATCGGCCTTCTATTTCCATTTTTAACAAAAATTATAAGAATATAATATTTTCTCCTCTAAGCCTCAACTCTGCTCTCAAATCAGTGTGAGATACTTCGGTTTTGTGACTGGTCTATCCTTTGGCTTGCCCTTGAGCATATTTGTGCTAAAATAATGGTGTGGAAATGAAGGCGCTTAATTTGAGGAGTGACAGAAATGAAATTGTGGCGGGGAGTTAATATTTATTGGTCAGTGGTTTTTATTGGATTAGTGGTTTTCGTGAGCCGTTGGGAGTTTTCTGCGGCAGCTAGTCACAGTGAACATATGCCGAAAATGTTAGCTTACGGAATTTTGGGCATTGGTGGAATCTTAATCTTATTTATCCAACTGGCGTGGCGTTATTATTTGGCAGGAAAAGAAAAAGAGCAAGCTCAAAAGAATAGCAAAGCTCCTCACACTGCTCATTAATTT
This sequence comes from Enterococcus sp. 2201sp1_2201st1_C11_2201SCRN_220225, assembly GCF_040925905.1. NCBI lineage: Bacteria > Bacillati > Bacillota > Bacilli > Lactobacillales > Enterococcaceae > Enterococcus > Enterococcus sp. 2201sp1_2201st1_C11_2201SCRN_220225. The sequence goes on along the minus strand of NZ_JBCOJC010000026.1, from coordinate 18,241 downwards.
TAAAATTTTAGATTTCTTAGTTGTCAATAAAAAGAGAACATGGTACGCTAGTGACACATTCATACGAAATGAGGGATCATCCATTGAAAAACTAAACCAATTTGTTGAAGCTGCATTCAGACTGAGGACCAAACAAGGAATCAGTGTGCAGATTTTCAGAATTGGCGGAGTTTTCAATGGTGTTAAGCCCATTTGAGGCCTTTTTGGCTATCTCACGCCTTTTCTGAAAAGCAGAAAAGGCGTTTTTTTGTGCGCAATGGCAATTTGCGGACAATACGAGGTGATAAATATGAGCATAATTGAAATTAAAAATCTGACTTTTGGCTATGACAGTCAAGGGCGCAACTTATTTACCGATGCCAATTTGGTTATCGATACGAAATGGAAATTAGGTCTGATTGGCCGCAATGGACGGGGCAAGACGACTTTGATGAAACTATTGCAAGGACAGCTGCCTTTTGCGGGTAAAATTTTCCATCAGCTGCAGTTCACGTATTTCCCCCAACCAGTAACCGATCCTAGCCAGCTGACTTATTATGTCTTACAAGAGCAGGGGGATTTTGAGGACTGGCAGATTCAGCGGGAGTTGAACTTGTTAAAGGTGGACCCGGAGATTTTGTGGCGTCCTTTTGATAGCTTGTCTGGAGGAGAACAGACCAAGGTGCTGTTAGCCTTGCTTTTTGTGGAGGATGCGAACTATCCTTTAATCGATGAACCCACCAATCACTTGGATCTTTTAGGGCGCAAGCAAGTGGCGGATTATTTGCGGAACAAGCGCCAAGGGTTTATTTTAATCAGCCACGATCGCAGTTTTGTAGATGAAGTGGTGGATCATATCCTTTCCATTGAAAAAAGCCAGTTGATTTTGTATCAAGGCAATTTTTCAGTCTATGAAGAACAAAAAAATCTGCGGGATCGCTATGAAGTGGAACAAAACGACAAACTCAAAAAAGAAATCGGTCGCTTAAAACAAACTGCCACGGAAAAAGCAGAATGGTCCAGAGGCCGTGAAAAAGATAAATACGGCAAAGCCAATGTGAAAGGCAGTGGCGCCATTGGGGATACCGGCTTTATCGGTGCTCGGGCGGCTCGGGTCATGAAAAAATCGAAAAATCTCCAACGACGCATGGAAAATCAAATTGCGGAAAAAGAAGAACTCTTACAAGATATGGAATACATCGATCCTTTGAAAATCAATTACCAACCAAGTCACCATAAATTGCTTTTGAAAGTTACGGACTTGGTATTGTCCTTTAATGGCAAACCATTGTTTCAACCGCTATCATTTGAAATCCACCAAGGCCAGCGCATCGCCATTGCCGGGGCCAATGGAGCGGGGAAATCCTCAATTATCCGTTTTTTACAAGGACAATTTACTGGGGATGCCACTGGCGAGATTTTGCGACCTCATCATATCGCCATTAGTTACGTGCGCCAAAATTATGAAGACAATCGAGGGACTTTGACTGAATTTGCGGAAAGCCACAGCTTAAATTATCAAGATTTGCTAAATAATTTAAAAAAATTAGGCTTTGAGCGCGCCGTTTTCCAAAATCCCATCGAAGCAATGAGCATGGGCCAACGAAAACGAGTGGAACTGGCCAAATCACTGGCTACCCCTGGCGAACTCTACATTTGGGATGAACCTTTGAACTATGTAGATGTCTTTAACCAAGAACAATTAGAAACGATGATTTTAGCTGCACAGCCCACGATGCTGATTGTAGAACATGATAAGACATTTTTAGAAAAAGTGGCCACTCAGGTGATTACACTAGAAACCCCGGAATAATGGAGGACAAAATGATTTTAGAGACAAAACGACTGCGCCTAAGAGAGTGGCAAGCAGGAGAAGAAAATGAATTGGCCCGATTTTTAGCAGACCAGCGGGTAATGTATGCCTATGAAGGTGCCTTTAATCAAGCAGAATTGGCCCACTGGTTGCAGTGGAATTTAGCTTCCTACAAAGAAAATGGGTTTGGCTTGTGGGCACTAGAAGAGAAAGCTTCCGGTAAAATCATAGGCGAATGTGGCTTGACTCGCCAAGTGGTGGAAGGAATTGAACTCCTAGAAATCGGCTATCATCTGATTTATGATGCGTGGCACAAAGGATATGCACAAGAAGCCGTCCAAGCCGTGCGGGATTACGCTTTTACAACATTGGCAGCGCCGAAAGTCTATTCTATGGTTCGGGATACGAATCTTCCTTCCATGAATGTTGCTATCAGAAACGGTATGACCATTGAGAAACGATTTATCAAAGAATATCGAGGAATAAAAATGCCTCATTATCTTTTTGGGATTTCAAATAAGTAAAGTCGTTAGCGGTCTCAAATAGTTTTTAGAAAAAAGGACTTATAAAATTTAGAGCTGTAAGAATGTTGAATTACTAACAGTCTTACAGCTTTTCATATTGTTAAAAGCTCGGCAAAAATGAGTTATGAAACCGAATATCCTTTACGCTATTTTCTTTGTGATTTATAGGATATATTCTTTCTTGATTTTAGCTACTTATGAGAAAATAAACAAGCGATAGCCTGGGGATTCGGGAAAGTTTCCTTTGGTCTAGTCAAAGGATGGATAAAAATGAAAAGGGAGGATAATCATGACGAAAAAACGTTGCGTGTGGGCAACTCAAAATTCCAAAATGATGCAATATCATGATGAAATTTGGGGTGTGCCACTTTATGATGATCAAGAGCTTTTTGCAAAATTAATGTTGGATATCAATCAAGCTGGCTTAAGTTGGCAGACGATAGTAAATAAATGGGAGAATTTCCACCAAGCCTATGATCATTTTGAAATTGCTAAAGTAGCAGGCTATTCCTCAGAAAAAATTGAAAGCTTAGTACAAGACTCGGGAATTATCCGTAATCGGCAGAAAATTAATGCTGCGGTGAATAACGCCCAACAAGTATTGAAAGTTCAAGAAGAGTGGGGGAGTTTTGCCAACTATTTGTGGTCTTTTGTAGAGGGTAAACCTGTAGTCAATCATTGGCAAAGTGAAGCGGAAGTGCCGGCAACTAGTCCATTATCAGATCGCTTAGCAAAAGATTTGAAACGTCGAGGGTTTCACTTTATCGGCTCCACTACGATTTATGCTTTTTTACAAGCAGTAGGGATAGTTAATGATCATCTGGTAACTTGTTTTCGCCATGGAGAATTGCTGGAAGAAACGTCAAAGAAGAGCCTAGGATCGTAATCCTAGGCTCTTAAAGTGCTGTTTTATAATTAAGCGGTCAGTTTAGTAAAGAATTCAATATATTTTTCAATAATCATCTTGAAGAAATCTAGCGTTCCTTCTTTTACATTCCCATCTTCATCTATTAAGTTGGCAATGCCACCGATATAGGCTTCTGGTTGTTGCAAAGTAGGCATATTCAAGAAGACTAAGGATTGGCGTAAGTGATGGTTGGCGCCAAAACCTGAAATAGCACCAGGAGATACAGAAACCACTAAAGCTGGTTTATTATCCCAGACGCTGTGGCCATAAGGACGAGAACCGACATCTAAAGCATTTTTTAAGGCCGCTGGAACGGAACGATTGTATTCTGGCGTGAAGAAGAAAATCCCGTCTAAAGGCATTACTTGATCCCGGAACGCTTGCCATTCTACCGGCACATTGTTTTCTGAATCCAAGTCTTCATTATACAATGGCAAATTGCCAATTTCCAAAAAGACTGCTTCAAAGTCTTCTGGTAAAAGATCAGCGAAGACTTTTGCCACTTTTTTGTTATAAGAGGCGGTGCGCAAACTACCTACAATAAAACCAATTTTCTTTGTCATGAACGATTCCTCCTTGAAATAATGTAGATGAGCATTAAGCTTACTTACTAATTGTAACTATCTTTGGCAGAAAAGACAAAGAAAAGGACTTTCTGCTAAACTACTATCCTTAAAAGTGGGGGTAGACTAGGAATTGCCAAGGAATTTAAGCTGTAAAGAAAAAACTCTTTACACCATCTAAAAAAACTGTTAAACTAGCTTCTGTGAGAAAATATATGGAGGTGTAAATAATGGCAGTAAAAATCCGTTTGAAACGTATGGGTTCTAAAAAGAAACCTTTCTACCGTATCGTAGTTGCTGATTCTCGTTCTCCTCGTGATGGACGTTTTATCGAAACAGTTGGGACTTACAATCCTTTAACTAACCCTGCGGAAGTTTCTATCAAAGAAGATTTAGTTTTGGATTGGTTATCTAAAGGTGCGCAACCTTCTGATACCGTTCGTAACATCCTTTCTAAAGAAGGCGTTATGAAGAAACATCACGAAGCAAAATTTTCGAAATAAGGTGACTGACTATGACTGATTTACGAGATTTAGTCTTAACAATCGTCCGTCCTTTAGTCACTCAGCCAGATGCAGTCAAGCTTGATATCGTAGAGTCTGCTGACTTTTTCGAATACAACTTAACTGTGGCTCCCGAAGATATTGGTCGGGTCATCGGCAAACAAGGTCGGGTGGCGAAAGCTATTCGCACCATCGTTTACGGTGTTCGCACGGAAGGGCCTAAAAAGGTTCGCCTGAATATCTTGGACAATAAGTAATCCTAAAACCGTTTAAGCATTTGCTTGAACGGTTTTTTGTGTGGTCAATCTCATCCATATTAGCTTCAAAGCAAATTTTTTTCTATTTTTATCAATCTGTCCTATGCTAAATACAAGAAGGTGAAGACATGATTCAATTAAAACGTGTGTATGAGCAATCTGAAGAGACAGATGGTTTTCGAATTTTAGTGGATCGGATTTGGCCCAGAGGAATTTCTAAAGAACGGGCTTCTTTAGACTTGTGGTTAAAAGAGATTGGGCCAACAAAAGAGTTGCGTCAATCATTTCACTCCGGACAAATCGATTTTGCCAGTTTTCGCAAACAGTATTTGCTTGAACTTGCCACAGAGCCGCAAAAAGAAGCTTTAAACCAATTAGCGGCCATTATCAAAAAAGAACCAGTAGTGACCTTGGTTTTTGCCGCTAAGAATTCCCAAGAAAATCAAGCTGTGGTTTTAAAAGAAGTTTTGAGTAAGTAAATAAACTGAAATCCTTTGAAATAGGCTTTTCTCCGCATTTGTTTTCCGGTACAATGAAAGCTACAACATTATTTGGAAGGAATGAAGAAGATGGCGCAACTACCTAACTGCCCAATGTGCAATTCAGAATACACTTATGAAGACCGAGGACAATTTGTCTGTCCGGAATGCGGTCACGAATGGACAGCTGAGGAAGCGGCTGATACAGCTTTTGTGGTGAAAGATGCCAATGGAAATCTCTTACAAGACGGAGATAGTGTCACCGTCATTAAAGATTTGAAAGTCAAAGGGGCATCTGGTCCTATTAAGCAAGGAACCAAAGTCAAAAATATTCGTTTGGTGGATAGTGATCACAACATTGATTGCAAGATTGACGGTTTCGGCGCCATGTCCTTGAAATCCGAGTTTGTTAAGAAGAATTAGTTCACAAAAAGTTCACGAGTCCTTGTTATACTAAGTCCTAAAGAAACAGGAGGGATGACGATGTACGGTATGTACGGTTTCGGCTATGGCCTTTTTGACGGTACCTTTATTTTAGTGATTATCGGGATGGTACTTTCCTTAGCTGCATCGGCTTATGTGAAAAGTACGTTTAGTAAATACGATCAAGTGAAAAGCGTCAATCAAGTGACGGGTACCAAAGCAGCCCAGTATATTTTAAGCAGTCAAGGGATTCATAATGTGGGGGTACAACAGATTTCCGGGGATTTGACGGATAATTATGATTCTCGTAACAAGATGTTAAGCCTGTCTCAATCCACGGCCCAATCCACCTCGGTGGCAGCTATTGGAGTAGCCGCTCATGAATGCGGGCACGCAGTACAAGATGCGAAAAATTACTTGCCACTACGTTTGCGGGCAGCTATTGTACCGGTGGCGACGATTGGTTCGCAAATGGCCATGCCGATTATTTTAATCGGTTTGTTGTTACAGACGCAATTTTTGATTCAAGTGGGCTTGATTGCTTTTTCATTGGCATTTTTGTTTCAAGTGGTGACGTTGCCAGTGGAATTTAACGCTTCTCGCCGGGCGTTGGCGATTCTTGGTGAAGGAGGACTTTTAACCGAAGAAGAACTCCCCCAAGCGCGAAAAGTTTTAATTGCGGCGGCATTGACCTATGTGGCGGCAGCGATTAGTACGTTATTGCAATTGTTGCGTTTGGTGATATTGTTTGGTGGTCGCCGAGATGATTAGTCTTCTTTAAATTGACTGTCCCTTTTGTTGAAAGGAGTGGCCATGTTTATGTATCGCCTTAGTTATGAATTATTGATTCGCCTGAGCTTTGCTATGGGTGGTGTTTTGATGCTGGGATTAGGTGCAACGATTCTTCAAGAAGGCAATGTGGGACTAGATCCTTATACCTCCTCGAACATTGCCTTGGCAAAGGTTGTCGGTCTAAGCCTAGGTGTTTATCAGCTTATCGTTAACCTAGTATTTTTGGCATTGATTTTTTTCATCGGTCGCAAATACATCGGGTTAGGTACGCTGATTAATATGGTCTGTGTCGGTTTTTTGATTGACTTTTTTACGGGTATTTTTGAAAGTCTGAATTTAACCGCCACAAATCTTTTTCAACAAGTGCTGTTTTTAATAGTGGGTACCGGGATATTTACCTTAGGAGTGGCATTGTACACTGGGGCGAATCTGGGAAGTGCGCCTTATGATGCTTTGGCTCCGGCTGTGGTGGACCATACGAAGGCTAGCTATCGTATGGTGCGGATTATTCAAGATGTGTCCTTTACCCTTTTGGCTTTCTTTTTACAAGGACCAGTGGGCGTAGGGACCTTTATCAATGCTTTTTTAACCGGCCCTTTGATCAGTTTTTGGAATGAAAAAGTTGCGCAACCTTTGATTCACACTAGCATTGCAAAAGTGAAACATAAGTAATAGCCATACCTGAAGCCAAAACAGCTTCAGGTATTTTTTTGGCACCGGTGACAGATTGAAGGATTTTTTCGAAAGGCCCTTTCATTTCTCATAAAATGTTCCCTGTGCTATCATGAGGATAGAGGATTTCCCTCTAGAAGCTGATAATCTAGGAGGTTCTATGTATGAAGACATCGACTAAAGTTGCGATTGGGTTAAGTGTTGCGGCAGTAGCGGGCATTATTTCGGCTACCATTGTTTCAGAAAGTGTGACCGACACCATTCGTCATAAAAAAAATCGCCGAAAAGTAAAGCGTTTTGTAGACGATAAGTTTGACGGCAATGAACGACTGCTAGGAGTGGTGGACGATCTTTCCGATGATGATTTGGATTCTTTGATGAACGTCATGGGAAAAATCAAAGACCGCAAAAAACAGGTTTCGGTTTACGGGGACAATGTAAAAGAAGCTACCGAAAATGTAAAAGATAAACTGCAAGGGTTTATTCACGACGTATTAGATTAATTTCAGAGTTTACTAGTAGAGGCCAGTGGTGACGCTGGCTTCTTTTCTTTTGCTTAGGATTTCCTTTTTGGGAAAAATCGACTATAGTAAAACTAGGAATGAAGCAGGAGGAACAAGATGAACATAGAATATTTTATTGCCACGCGTAAGAAAAAGGGCTTTTCTCAGAAAGAACTGGCAGAAGGGATTTGTACCCAAGCCACTTTAAGTCGTCTAGAAAATAACGGTCAAATTCCTACACTAAAAATCTTGATTCAGTTGTGCAATCGTTTGGAACTGCCATTGGGAGATTTATTTCCCAAAGTGGGAGCTCAAAATACTCGCTTGCGAGAAGAACTAAACCAAGGAGAGTTTTACTTAATCACCAGTGAGTACGATCGTTTAGCTGACTTATTGGCAAAAATTGATGTAACAGAGTTAGACGGTTCCTTGTTATTACAGTATTATTATTTGCAAGGCTTTGTAATGATTTTTCGCAATGCAAAAGTGACGGATATTTTGTTTACTTTTGATCAGCTATTAGCCGAAGAACAAAAAAATTCCCAAGAGATTTATCGTTTATTGGCCTATACGGGGATGGGACTGGTCTATCTCCGAGAAAAAGATTTAAATAAAGCGGGTTACTATTTTCAAAAAGTGTTAAGTTATATTTACGAATACCCTACGAATACGATTGAAGAAGTCTGGAAAGTGTTGACCATCGTCTTTCACTGTGGCTTATTTTATGGCGAAAAAGGAGACTATGAATCCAGCGACGGTCTCTTTAAGTATGTTTTTTCTTTATGTGCGAAAAACCATGTGACCTATTATTTAGCTCGAGCTGTTTTTCAATTAGCACAAAATGCAGTGGATCAAACAAAAAACTCCCAAGAAATTCTTGAGCTTCTACAAGATGCCCGAGCCTACGCCAAGGTTAATGACAACCAACGTCTATTAGAACAGATTGAAGAACAAATCGCACAGTTAACAACCAAATAAGTAATCTACAAAAAAGCCAAAGGAAATTTTTGGCTTTTTTTGTATGTGAAATATATAAAATATGTATATTTTATGTTGACTTATTTGTATAGTGGGAGTAGAATCGCCTTGTAAATAATGTGAAAAAAGCTACAACTTTGGTGTGAAGGAAGAAGGAGCTGGATGAAGCAAGGCAAGCGAGTAGTTCATTTAATGGGAACGATTATTGAATTGACAATTGAACATAATGAACCAGAACAGGTTTTAGATGAGTTGGTTACTCGTCTTAAAATCTACGAAAAACGCTTTAGTGCCAATGATCCTACTTCTGAATTGATGTTTGTCAATTCACAAAGTGGAATCGCACCCGTACAGGTTCACCCAGAATTGTTCGAATTGATTAAACTGGGAAAAACCCATAGTCTGGCGCCAAACAGTCAGCTAAATATTGCCATTGGACCATTGATTCAGACTTGGCGTATTGGTTTTTCTGATGCTAGAGTGCCCAACAAACAAGAGATTCAAAGCAAACTTTCATTAACTGATCCGGCTAAAATCCAATTAGTCGAAGAAAACCACAGTGTTTTTTTACAAGAAGTGGGGATGAAACTTGACTTAGGTTCATTGGCTAAGGGCTATATCGCCGATCAATTACGAGCTTACTTGCAACAAGTAGGAGCAACTGCTGGCTTGTTAAATCTGGGTGGTAATTTAGTTATGTTTGGTAAGGCTCACCACTTAGATGGCAAATGGCGCATTGGCATTCGCAATCCTAAAGGAAGCCGAGAGGATTATCGTTTGATTTTGTCCGTAAAAGAGGGTTCTGTGGTGACTTCGGGAATTTATGAACGACAATTAATCAGTCAGGATAAAGAGTATCATCATCTTTTTAATCGCCACACCGGTTATCCTTTAGTCACAGATCTAGCGAGTCTCACCATCATTTCCCCAAAATCCGTCGATGGTGAAATCTGGACTACTCGTTTGTTTGGCAAATCAGCGCAAGAAATTTTGCTGACGCTAAATCAAACAGCTGGTATTGAAGGCGTTTTAATAAAGCAAGATGGTCAAATCTTAACTTCAAAAGGAGCAGCGGCACACATTATTTGGCAGTCATAAAGCTGGAGTTTGGAAAAAGAAAGGAAGTCGCAAAAATGAAAAAAATCGTCGGTTTAGTCGGGACCAATTCAGAACACTCGACCAATAGACAACTGTTACAATATATTGAAAAACATTTTGCTCAAAAAGCAGAGGTGACATTAGTAGAAATTGGTAATTTGCCTTTATTTACCAAACCTACAGAAAAAACGCTACCTGATGATGTGAGACAATTGGCTTTAACCATTGAAGGAGCTGATGGGGTGATTATTAGTACTCCTGAATACGATCACGCCATTCCCGCCGTTTTATTAAATGCGTTAAATTGGCTGTCTTACGGGATTTATCCTTTTGTAGACAAGCCGGTGATGATCATCGGTGCTTCTTATGGCACGTTAGGTTCTTCTCGCGCGCAAGCCCAATTGCGGCAAATCTTGGATGCTCCCGAGTTAAAGGCGCGGATTATGCCCAGTTCAGAATTTCTTTTAAGCCATTCTTTGCAAGCTTTTAATGAAGCAGGACAATTAGTAAATCCTGATATGGTAGCGCAATTAGAAGGTCTTTTTCAAGATTTTCTAATTTTTATGGAAATCACCAGTCAATTGGGCAATGCTCATGAAGTCAACCAAAAATTGGCTGAAAATGTTTCTTGGGAAAATAGATAAGGAGTAGTGAATAAGATGAAATTAGTCGGTTTAGTCGGTTCTGCTGGAGAACATTCTTATAATCGAATGTTACTGGAATATATTTCCAAAGAATACAGCCACCTTTTTGACTTAGAAATGTTGGAAATTGCCAATTTGCCATTGTTCAATCAAAGTGATGATCAGACAGATAGTGTCGCTATTCAAAATTTAAATCGTAAAATCATGCAAGCAGATGGGGTCATCATCGCCACACCGGAACACAATCATACGATTCCAGCGGCGCTAAAAAGCGCTTTGGAATGGTTATCCTTTAAGATTCATCCTTTGGAAAATAAACCGGTCATGATTGTGGGCTGTTCTTATTATGATCAAGGAACTTCCCGGGCGCAATTACACTTACGGCAAATTTTAGACGCACCAGGTGTGAATGCAATTGTCTTGCCAGGCAATGAATTTTTGCTAGGGAAAGTCAAGGAAGCCTTTGATGAAAAGGGTAATTTGAAATCAGAAGGGACCCGTAATTTCTTAGGAGCTACTTTAGTAAAGTTTGTCCAATTTATCGAAGTGATGGCTCACTTGGAAGGTGCCGGATCTAAATTGCCTCCAGAAGATTTGGAAGCCAAGGGTATGATTGACACTACCATCCCTGATATTGACAAAGGTGCGGAAGACTGGGTAGAACAAGCTGCGGCTGCGGTAGGGGCTGTGGAGGGCAAGACTTATGTCAAACTAGACCGAGGTCTGTTAACTGTGGATCAGCTGAATTACTTCTTGCGTTCCATGCCTATGGAATTAACTTATGCCGATAGTAACAATCAATTTTTGTATTACAATCACTGCGCTGATGCCGAGGAAATGTTTGCACATCGGCAACCAGGACAAGTAGGGAATCCATTGGCTTGTTGCCATCCTAAGAAATCTTATAAAAACGTGGAGTGGGTTTTGCAACAATTGCGTTCTGGGGCTCAAGAGGTCATTCGGGTTCACGTGCCGACTCATGGTCCGGATAAATACGTGGTGCACAATTACCAAGCCATGCACGATGAAGCAGGCAATTATGCCGGAGTTAATGAATACATCTTGGACTTTAAGCCGATTGTGGATTGGTACTTAGCGCAAACAGGACAAGAATTAGTCGGAGGACAAGTAGATGCGGTAGCTGGCGCATCGAAAAATGCTGAGGGTCAAGCTGACAGCACGCCTGGGGTAGACGCTGTAGCTGGTGCTTCTAAAAAGGACACGGCTCCTGTCAAAGTTCCCGTCGCTGCCGCACAAGTGGACGGAGTTTCCAGTGCTTCAGTGAAATAAAGATTCGCTATTTAAAACGTCTGTCAAGGGATTATTTTTCCCTGGGCAGACGTTTTGTCTAATGCTTGTAAGTAGGAGCGAGTATTAAATAGAGCCCCTATGGAAGGCTTGAGAAGAAACTATAATTGTACCAACTACACCAAAACCCCGCCTGCAGATGAGCAAGCGGGGTTTTGGTATTGGAAAGGTATAGGGTTAAGAAATGAACACGTAATTAAGGAAGCTTGATCACGTGTTCAGACTCTTTGTCGAAGAAGTGAGCTTTTGAGATGTTGAAGGCTAGATCCATCATTTCACCAGGACGGTGGAAGTCACGGGCATCAACTTTGGAGATAAATTCAGTGTCGCCAATGCGAGTGTACAACATAGATTCAGCACCTAGTAATTCAGATACTACAACTTCAGCAGTAACAGTCGCTTCAGGAGATGCTTGAATGGCAACTTGTTCAGAGTGAATATCTTCTGGACGGATACCAAAGACTAATTGTTTGCCTTCGTAGCCTTTTTCCACCAAGATTTTATTTTTGCCTTCAGGAATGCGTAATTTCAAGCCGTGGCCGTCGGTGATGACGCCATTGTTTAAGGTTACGTTGAAGAAGTTCATCGCTGGGGAACCAATAAAGCCGGCAACGAACATATTCACTGGTGTATCGTATACTTCTTGTGGAGTGCCGATTTGTTGGATGAAACCGTCTTTCATGATAACAATCCGGTCTGCCATGGTCATCGCTTCGGTTTGGTCATGGGTTACATAGATTGTAGTAGTGTTCAAACGTTGGTGCAATTTGGCGATTTCTGCACGCATGGCCACCCGTAATTTTGCATCCAAGTTAGACAAAGGTTCATCCATCAAGAAGACTTTTGCATCCCGCACGATGGCACGACCCAAGGCAACCCGTTGTCGTTGACCACCGGATAGTGCTGCTGGTTTACGATCCAAGTATTCCGTCAAACCTAAAATTTCCGCGGCGTTTTCCACCCGAGATTTAATGTCGGCTTTGTCGTATTTCCGCAATTTCAAACCAAAGGCCATGTTATCAAAAACGGTCATGTGTGGATACAACGCGTAGTTCTGGAAGACCATGGCGATGTCCCGGTCTTTAGGCGCTACGTCGTTCATTACGTTGCCACCGATTAACAATTCCCCTTCAGAAATATCTTCTAGACCGGCGATCATCCGCAAAGTAGTGGATTTCCCACAACCGGAAGGGCCGACGAAGACGATGAATTCCCGATCGGCGATATCCAAATTAAAGTCAGTTACAGAATAGTTTTCTGCATTGTCATATTTTTTATAAACGTGTTTTAATGCCATTTCTACCATTGAAAATACCTCTTTTCGTTTTCTATAGTCATACTATACTTGAAAACGATTTCTTTAAGCTATGACAAATTGCACAAAAGGCAATCCGGTTTTTTGTACAATTTGTTGAAAACGCAAACAACCATCCGCTAACTAGGGATGGTTGTTTTGCATAAAGGAGGATTCCTGTTTATCCTTCTTCAACTAATAGGGGAATTGGTTTTTCAAATAAGGAAGCAGTGGCTTGGTAAATCTGACGGGCTGTGGCGGATTGATTCATGGTGTACAAATGAACCCCTGGAGCATCTTGGGTCACCAAATCCACAATTTGATCCACCGCATAGGCTAAGCCCGCATCTCTTAAGGCGATGGGATTATGTTCGTATTTATCGAGAATGGCTAAAAATTTTTTCGGCAAACTGGCAGAAGCGGTATTGATAATCCGCAGGGCTTGTTTGCGGTTAATAATGGGCATAATCCCTGGAGTGATGGGGACGTCAATTCCTGCTAGCTGACAACTTTCTTGAAAACGGTAAAAGATATCATTGTCAAAAAATAGTTGAGTAATCAGATGTTCACAGCCTTGGTTGACTTTTTCTCGTAAGTGTAAAACATCGGCAACGTGATTCACCGACTCTGGATGGACTTCGGGATAGCAAGCTCCGGTAATCTCAAAATGAGGAGCGATTTCTTTAATGTAAGCAATCAGATCACTGGCGTAGGTGAAGTCTTCAGTGGGAGGAATCAAAGGATCGATGTCGCCTCGTAAAGCCAATACTCGATAAATGCCTAAGCTGTCTAATTGCTGGATAATCTCATTGACTTGTTCTTTGGTTAAGTAACAAGCAGGGAGATGGGCAATGGTAGGAATGCCCAAACTTTTCACATGACCGGCAACTTTTAAAGTGGTAGCTTCAATATTGCGTTTGTTGTTGCTACAAGTCACGCTAATGTAGTCTGGAGCCAAGCCTTCTAGCTCGTTTAAAGTAGTAAGTAATTTTTCTTCCCCCACTTGAGTGTTAGGGGGGAAGATTTCAAAGGAGAGACTAGGTTGGGTCAAAGGATGACCTCCTTTCAATAGTGGGGAAGACTTAGTAATTGACTGCGAATCTTATTAGCTGCTTTTGTGAGATTTGCCAAACTAGCTTTTGTTTCTGGGACACCACGGGTTTTCAAGCCACAATCAGGATTAAGCCAGAGTTTATGGGCCGGTACTTTGGCTAGAATCTTTTCGATAGTCTCTGTGATTTCGTCTGCACTAGGTACTCGAGGAGAATGAATATCGTAAACTCCTGGGCCGACTTGGGTTTTGAAGTTATGAGCTTTTAACGCTTCTAAAATTTCTAAGTTAGACCGAGACGCTTCAAAGGAAATCACATCCGCATCTAAAGCTTGGATAGCGGGGATGATATCGGTAAATTCGCTATAACACATATGAGTATGAATTTGAGTAGTCGGCTGGACTTTGCTGTGAACGAGGCGAAAAGCGGGAATTGCCCAGTCTAAGTATTCTGTCTGCCAATCTTTTTGTCGCAGTGGCAGTTTTTCCCGTAAAGCCGCTTCATCAATTTGAATAATTTCAATGCCTTGTGCTTCTAAATCCAGCACTTCTTCTTGAATCGCCAAAGCAATCTGCAGACTGGCTTCTTTTAAGCTGATATCTTCCCGAGGAAAAGACCAATTTAAAATCGTAACCGGTCCTGTCAGCATGCCTTTGACGAATTTTTTGGTGCGAGATTGCGCGTAAGCAGACCATTTCACAGTAATGGCTTCTTTTCGTTCAACATCTCCCCAGATAATTGGGGGCTTTACCCCGCGAGTCCCATAGGATTGCACCCAGCCGTTTTTACTAAAGAGGTAACCGGCTAAGTTCTGACCAAAGTATTCCACCATGTCGTTGCGTTCAAATTCTCCGTGGACCAGCACATCTAAGCCAATTTCCTCTTGCCAGTCAAGCCATTGGTCGATTTGTTTGGCGATAAACGTGTCATAGTCTGCTTGGTTTAATGCTTTTTTCTTGTACAAGGCCCGTTTTTGTTTAACTTCGCCAGTTTGAGGGAAGGAGCCAATGGTAGTCGTAGGCAATAGAGGCAAGTTAAAGCGTTCTTTTTGAATTACTTCTCGTTGTTCAAAGGCCGGTTGCCGAGTGAAGTCCTCAGTGGTTAGGGCAGCTACTTGGGTTTGGACTTTTTGATTAGGTTGAATTCGCGCAGTGGCAAAAAGTTTTTGATTAATGGTTAGATAATCGTTAGTTCCAGTTAAAATTGCTGCCAGTTCCACTAGCTCAGCGATTTTTTCATTGGCAAAGGCAAAGTGGGCGGCAATGGCTGGTTCAAAGTCTTCGTTTTTTGTAGTATAAGGCACATGAAGCAAGGAACAAGAAGTCGTCAAGACCACTTTTTTAGTAGGCAGTTGTTGAAGTAATGCCAAAGTTTTCTGATAGTCATTGCGCCAGATATTTTTGCCGTTAACCACGCCGGCAAAAAGTACCACATCAGCGGGAAAACCACTCTTTGCTAAGTCAAGGCTTTTTTTGCCTTCCACAAAGTCTAACCCAATCCCATCAAAAGCTAATTTGGTCACTGTTTCATAAGCGTCGCGAATATCACCAAAATAAGTCTGTAAAAGCACTTTTAAGGCTCCTTTAGCAGGAAGTAGCCCTTGGTAAATTTCTTCAAATAAAGCAAGTTCGACAGCCGATAAGTCTTTGACTAAAGCAGGTTCTTCCAGTTGGATCCAGTCAGCTCCTAAATCGTCTAGACGAGTGAAGACTTCTCGATAGCTTTGAATAATCGCTGGCACAAAGTCGTAACAAGCTACTCCAGCTTCGTATTCTCCCAATGTGAGCAAGGTAAAGGGGCCAATTAAAGTGGGGCGACTATCAATCCCTAATGCGGTGGCTTCTTGGAATTCGTCAAAAATTTTAGTGCCCACGAGTTTAACTTCGGTGTTTTTTTCAAATTTTGGTTGTAAATAATGATAGTTGGTGTTAAACCATTTTTTCATGGGCCGCGCTTTTACATCGCCGGCAGGCCCTTGATAGCCTCGAGCTAAAGCAAAATACTTTTCTAAATCTGTTAAAGCCAATTCTGAAATTGCTGCTGGTAAGATATTGAATAAAAAGGCGGTGTCTAATGTATTGTCATAAAAGGAGAAATCATTAACTGGAATTTGAGTTAAACCACTTGCCTTTAAAGCTAGCCATTGTTTTTGTCGTAAATCTTTGGCTGCTTCTTGCAAGTCATGCTCTGTGATTTCATGGCGGAAATATTGTTCTGTAATAAATTTTAATTCTCGATGTTCACCGATTCGAGGATAGCCGATAATCGTCGTCATATGCCGCACTCCTTTGAGGAAAGTTTTTATTTGGTAGTTCATAGACTATCACGAGGGGGAGTGTTTGGATAACTGAAAATAAATATGATTCGTTATAGCTTTAAACTATACCATCGAGTAAACTATAGGAAAAGCTAAGAAGGAGAAACGTATGCGTATTCAACAGTTGACTTACTTAGAGAAGATTGTGGAGAAAGGTTCCATCAATGAAGCCAGCAAGGAATTGTTTTTAAGCCAGCCCAGTTTATCCAATGCGATTAAAGAGTTGGAGCAAGAAATGGGCATTCAAATTTTATTGCGGCACAAGTCTGGAGTGAGCTTAACAGCAGAAGGTCGGGAATTTATGATTTATGCCCGGCAAATTTTAGATCAAGTGAATTTATTGGAAGGAAAATACAAAGCGAATACGCCGAGAAAACAAGCTTTTTCCGTCTCGGCGCAACACTATGCGTTTGTAGTCCACGCTTTTGTGGAATTGATTAAAGAAGTAGCTGGCGAGGAGTACCAATTTACTTTACGAGAAACTGAGACTTTAAATATTTTGGCGGATTTGAAAGATTTTAAAAGTGAGCTAGGGATTTTATATTTGAACCGCTTTAATCGTCAAGTGATGGAAAAGCTGTTTAAGGATTCTGATTTGGAGTTTCATCCGTTATTTACTGCATTGCCCCATGTTTTTGTCAGTCGCAACAACTCTTTGACGAAACAAAAAGCAGTGACTTTGGCAGATTTGGAAGACTATCCTTATCTTTCTTATGAGCAAGGAGAAGGGAATTCCTTTTATTTTTCTGAGGAAATTTTAAGTACCCTTCACCGCAAGAAGCATATTAAAGTCAGTGATCGGGCTACGATTTTTAATTTAATGGTGGGACTTGAAGGCTACACCATTAGCTCGGGGATTATTTCCAGTGAGCTAAACGATGATAAAATTGTGGCGATTCCTTTAGAAGTGGAGGATCCCATTCAACTAGGCTGGGTCAAGCACCGACAAATCACTTTATCAACCTTAGGAGAACGCTATTTGGATTTATTGAAAGAACATATTCAAGGATATGGGTTTGTGGTGGAATAAAACCAGGCAGCATGACAAAATACTCGTCTTGCTGCCTGGCTTCTTATTCACTAAAAATTTTAATCATTAAATGACAAAAGACTAAATCGTCCATGTTTTTCACATCTAATCGGGTAGCTTCTTGGAATTTGTCGATGCGATAAATAAGTGTGTTGCGGTGTAAAAAGAGTTCTTTGGCTGCTGAGCTGACATTTCCTTGATTTTGCCATAGAGCAGCTAAAATACTCCTGATTTCAGGATCGGAAAACCAGTCTTGGTAAAGGCTATTCATTAGCGGACTTTCTTTCATGGCTGTGGCCACAAAATAATTAATCGCCGTGGAAGTAAAGGAAAAGTTCCGTTGGCCAGTATGGTGGGCTAACTCCTTTTGAAAAATTTGTTGTTCTTCTTTAAAATTATCCGCCAGCCGAGATAAATCTTGATGAAATGCGCCCACAAAGACTTGAGTAGAGATTTCAAAGTCATTGTCTAATGCTTGAAAAAGCCCAAAAATCTCTTCCACTGGATAGTTGGTTTCATCTTTTTCTTCCACTAATAATAACAAATCCTCCGTCAGAAAAAAGCTATCTGCTAGCTTCAAAAACATGTCTTGGATTTCGGATAGCCATTCTTTTTGTAAAAAATTATCGCGAGTGCGGAGTTTAATTTGAATAATCCGTAATGGCGGCGTTTTAGGTGCAGGCGCTTTTTCGAATAAAACTTGGTAGTAGAGATGCTCTTTAGCAGTGGCAGAACGAGGGGCTATGGGTAAAAAAATTTCTAGTAATTGGGCTTCTCGCTCAGAAAGGCTATCTTTAGGAAGATGGAAATAGCCATTGGTTAAAGGAAAATTTAGTTCTCCTGCTAGCCCTTCTGAAGAATTGGAAAGGCGGCCTTTAGGAAAGAGCTGTTGTAATTTATCAATATCCATATCTGTCATCCTTTGCTTCATTGTGTATATTGTAGCAGTTTCCTAAATGAAAGGGTAGCGCAAACTAAAAGAGGAGTTCACAAAAACAGTCTAGTAAAAACTTGATGCAAAGTTTTACGGTTCTATAATATTTCGTGTTGGTGGAAAATCGAAGCCGATTTTCTGCCAACACTTTTTTCTCGTATTCAAATCAAA
>NZ_JBCOJC010000025.1:0-37660 GCF_040925905.1 Enterococcus sp. 2201sp1_2201st1_C11_2201SCRN_220225 | reverse complement strand
CTACAACAGCTGCTACTACGTCCACATAGGTCCCGGCTTCCGCATTGTAACCTCCCGTAAGTGCAGTGGGTAAATTCAGCCCCAAACTACCGAGAAAGCCTTGGAAATATCCCGACCAACCGGAAGCAACGGAAGCAACTGCCAGCATGAATTCCCAAAGTAAGAACCAACCGGCAAACCACGCCACTACTTCGCCAAAGACTACATACAAATAGGAATAGGGTCCGCCTAGTATCGGTACTCGGGAAGCAAATTCTGCAAAACACAAGCCCGATAAGATAACCACAATCGCTGCCACCACAAAAGAGATGGACAATGCCGGTCCTGCATAGGTAGCCGTAGCTTGCCCGGTAATTACAAAAATCCCCGTTCCAATAATCGCCCCAATGCCTAACATAATCAAATCTTTCAAGGTCAACGTGCGCTTCATGGCACCTCGTTCATTGGGATCAAATGTTTTTTTACGAAAGAGTTCCATAATAGTTCCTTTCTTACAGAGAAAAAGAATTCCTCTATCTAGTGATTAAATACTCTTCATATATCCTAAGAGCATACCACCAAGGATAACAAAAACACAACCTAAAATAACATAAAAAAGTTCTTTTTTGGTTTTTCTTTCGCCTAATAGGAAAATTCCTCCCAATGTGGAGATGATAATCCCCATTTGAGACAAGGAGAAACTCACCGCAAGGCCTAATGTTTGAATTCCCAAAAGCATACAAATATTTCCAATGCCCCAAAGCAAACCTGAAACGGTATTTTTCAGAATAAAACGATCATAGCGAATATCTTTGAAAGTAAAGACAAAAGCACCGGCAGCCATCCCCACACTTTGGGGTAAAATCACTGCAGCAGGATCTAATTTGGCCCAAGTAATAATAATCGTATAAGCACCAAAGCCTAATGTGGACAGTAACAAGGCTCGAAACCCCTTACCAAAATCAAATAGTTGACGATCTCCAGCTAAAGACTGATCCCGGTCTGGGTCTTGTCGCGATGTGTAAAAAGAGCCTGCCATTAAGAGTAACAAGGCAATACCGCCTAGTAGAAAATCTTGGCCTTTGCGCCATTCACCAAATAATAGTGCACCCGCAATAGTGTTTAAAATCAGCTGCATCCCCGTGGATACCGGCAATCCTACCGAAATTCCCATAAAGTGCATTCCTTGAAATTGTCCTCGTTGCCCAATACTCCAAAAAATACCAGAGATAAAGCCAAAAATAACCGTTGCCACCGTCATGGTCGGCTGGATAATAAAAAAGACTACCAATGAAAAAACAAAGGCCCCAATGGTCATGCCCAGTGTTTGTTGATTGGCAGTGCCCCCCATTTTGCCACTGACTAAGGCAATACTCCCCCAAGCAAACATGGGGATCAATGCAATTACTAAATCCAAAACTAGCTCTCCTTTTCAATCATTCTATTAAAAATAATTACTTTTTTTTGACACCCGAATAGTCTACCAGTGAAATCGTTTTTGTCACAAGTGTTTTCTACTTAAATTTTCCAGGAATTTAAAACAATTCACAAGAAGCCCACCTTTAGTCGGTTGCAGTTAATTCACTACTTACTCAGAAAAGATTGCATGTCCTGTATTATTTCTTATGACAAATGATGCTCAACAAGGTCAAAACATT
Source organism: Enterococcus sp. 2201sp1_2201st1_C11_2201SCRN_220225 (assembly GCF_040925905.1). Classification (NCBI taxonomy): domain Bacteria; kingdom Bacillati; phylum Bacillota; class Bacilli; order Lactobacillales; family Enterococcaceae; genus Enterococcus; species Enterococcus sp. 2201sp1_2201st1_C11_2201SCRN_220225. The sequence goes on along the minus strand of NZ_JBCOJC010000025.1, from coordinate 36,023 downwards.
AAAAATCAATAGAAATATATCGAAAAACGATATATTTCTATTGAAATTCAATCTTAAAACCGATAAGATAAGGCTATCAAATTCACGAGGTGTCCATTATGGCAAGAAAAGTCAACTTATTAAAAATAGCATTATTACTAATTGGATTCTTAGCACTTTTTATGATTACCGGAATCGCGATTCAATTTTTTCAAGCAACCGATAAAAATCTCGTAGTCAGCCTATTTTTTCTAGTAATCGTAGTTGCAGTTCTCTTAGGCTTGCGAGTTTTATTCTTTTTAAATCGCATTTTGAACTGTATTAAAGGGCCAGAAGCATTTTCTAGCAAAACGTTACACCTCGTTATCAAAGTGAAAAACACTATTTTGGTAATTGGTGTGGTTATGCTGGGTATCCTGCCTTTTTTCTATCATGTTGCCGATGTGGAAGATGCCCCTGGAGTGATGGTAATTGGTTTCATTATCCTGTTGATACCCTTTACTGCCTATATCTTTTCCCAAATTGTAGAAGAGTTATTTAAAAAGGCCACCACCATACAAGTGGAAAGCGATCTAACCATTTAGGAGGAAAACCATGTCAATTCTAGTCGATTTAGATGTGATGTTAGCCAAGCGAAAAATGAGCGTAAATGAACTATCAGCAAAAATTGGCATCACTCCCGCGAATGTTTCCATTTTAAAAAACAATAAAGCCAGGGCCATTCGTTTTTCCACTTTAAATAAGATTTGTGAAGTGTTGGACTGTCAGCCCGCTGATTTATTACGGTATGAAAAGGACAGTTTACAGGAATAAAGAATACTGTCATGAAAAAAAGCAACGACCAAAACCGCTCCTAATCGAATTAGGGTAGCTCTTGGTCATTGCTTTTTTATGATCTTTTATTTATGGCATCTGATTATTCGTATCAAGAAACGTTGCAGGAGGCACATCCTCAATGATTTTTTCCAGAGCTGACTTATCTTCTGGCTTTTCTTCCTCTTCATCCTCCACAACGGGTTCTTCATCTAGATTTAGTTCTTCTTCCATTTCATCCAATTTTTCAAAAGTGTCGTCGTTTTTGGCTTCTTTGGCTAACTTTTCCAAGTTTTCTTTGTCTGGCTCGCTCATAAAAATTCCTCCTTATGTGGTTCACCTAACTGTCTTTGCCAACAACCAACCTCTATCAATGAAGGAAGGATTGCTACATTAATGGTACCATGATTAATTCCAGAAAGCGAAGAATCTGCCAGTCTATTCCAATTCTTGAATGACTCTTTCCATTAAAGCTCCGGCTTCAACAGGTAGAGCATTGAAGCCTTCATTTTCAGTTGCTTGAGCCTGAATGAATTCTAAACGACTTTCCATGCGCCCTCTCAAAGCTTTTACATACGCCGCATCTTCAAAGTCCACTTCAAATCCTGCCACTGGCAAATAACTCATCCCCGCCAGCGGGCCAAATGGTGCAAACTCAGCTTTTGCTTCCACAATTTTTTCAATAGAACCTAATGTGTCTTTAGGCGTTACCTTTTTCCCTTTATAAAATCCAGTATTCAAGATATAACAGTCTGTTTGATTTTCTTCAAAGAGAGTTTTAAAGTCCTCAAAGTCTTGTCCTAATGGGTACACTCTAAATGGATTGGCATAAGGTTCAATGACCAGTTTGTCCATATCCACATTACCTACCACATTTTCAGCGGTGCTTCGCTTTGTAGCCAAAGTCAAGCCAAAGACTGCCGCCAAGACTGGATCATCAATTTTAACAACTGGTGGCAAACTGTCGTCTTTCATAATCCAAAAGATGGCATCAATGGAAGAGCGTAAATGATCTACTCGATTAGGTGTCACATAGCGAGATTTCACCGTACGACCATTGCCGTTGCGAATATCTTGCGTCACGATAACTTTCTTACCCGTATCATCTAAGGTAACTCCCACATTTTGACAAGTGATAAAGTAATCTACCGCCGGATCCTCCAAGGGATAATCCTGAGTCTTATCAAAATAGGCTGGTTCCAAAGCCGTGGTGGAGCCATCCGTTTGGTTAATCACAAAAGCATCATCATGAAGAACCTTCACTTGATATTTGTCTCCGTGTTTTGCCAAAGTAATGGTAGATTTTCCTGATCCGGAAAGTCCAAAAGCTGCCATGGTAAATTTTTTATCTGGCAATTGATACTGTTTCATCCCCCCGTGACAAGCTACATAGCCATTTCGATGAGCGGTAGCCCATGCCAATGTCAGTGTTGCTTTTTTCAATTCCCCGAAATAGTTTAAGCCTAAAACTGCCGCCACATTGTGCTCTGGATCAAAGAGAGCCAGACCATGGGGGAAATCAGGATGACGCCAATCTGGATCTGCGTATAAAAAGATGTCCGCCTCAGGATAAGCTTTCGACTCTTGGTACAGCTCCCGCCACTCTTGGGTCATAATTTGGAAATTCAATAAATAAGAATAGAAGTTTGTTTCATAGTGTTCTGGCAATAAGAGATGGGCTTTCACCATAAAATCCTTATCTAAGCCCACTACTACTTCTCCAGCATAGAATTTTTTATGGGTTCCTTGGAACATTGCATCTCGTAATATCCCTGCATACAAGGTCTTATCAATCCCCGGTTGTCCAATTACTCTGCGAGCCGCCGCTGTTCGTCCAGTCACCTTGCCATCATTAAAGACGATGACCTTAGCGTCTTGTGGCAAGCCCAAATCTTCCGTGTGACTGACGGCCATATCCGTAATCACCGCCCCCGGAGCGTCTTTTGCTAATTGATACGCACTGGCTAAATCCGTAATTCGTTCCACATTATTCCCATAAAAAGCGGATTCTACCAATGTTTTGAAACTAGAAAATAAGTTGTTGTCAGGGGTAATCGCCCCTCGCGAAAAAGTGCCAACAGTTGCCATCTTATAATTCCTCCTAACTTACATTAAAATTACAGCGTTTACATACTAACAACTTAATTATAATACAACTGGTAAAATGTGTCCTGTCTTTTTAAAGTTTTGTCTTGATTATCCGGATTCGTATACTCTTTATCATTTAATAACGTGGATTAAATGATAAATTTACCATTACTCCACAAAAAAAACGATTGATCCGTAGACCAATCGTTTTTCATATTAAAATTTAACTCTTAATACCAGCCGTTTGCTAACCAGAATGCTTGGGCTGCTTCCCATGAACCATAACGTTGTGCCACATAGTTATCTGCAACCCGTTCTTGGTTGGCTTCAGAATAGTCACCATTCAAATAAGAAGAGTCTAATTGGTAACGACCAACATAGCGACCGTTCGTAGCGGAGTAAGAACCGCCAGATTCTTTTTGGGCAATCCATTCTTTAGCAGAGCTTGATGTACCAGTGTAAGTCGTCGTAGTTGTCACAACGGTTTCTGCTACTACTGGCTCTGTATAAGTTTCCACAGGCGTTGTTGTCGCAACTTCTTCACTAACAGGAGTGCTTTCTACCGGTGTAGCTGCTTGTCCGTCAGTTGGAATTGTTAATTTTTCGCCTACATAGATTAAGTTAATATCGTCAATTTTATTTTTATCTGCAATTTTTTCAATTAAACTATTATCGCCAACGAATTGGTGGGAGATAGTAGACAGAGTGTCACCTGCTTGAATCGTGTACAATTCATCAGCAGAAGCTTCTTTAGCACCTACAAACATTGCAGCTCCAGCAGATAAAGTAACGCCTAGTAAGATTGTTTTAAGTGATTTCATGATCATTCTCCTTTGTTTTCTTCAACGGTACTTACTTTACCACTAGAAAACATTTCATGAGTGAAATTCCTTTTACAATTCATTACAAAAACACGACTTTGATAATACTTGTAACCTCCCTGTAATTTTTTTGCTTCATTTTTGGTTAAAAAAAGCCGCTATCTCTGAGATTTTTCAAAGATAGCGGCTTAAAATGGATTCAATTTATTTATCTAAAGTATCTAAAATAATCGTCACCGGACCATCATTAACCAAAGAAACCGCCATATTGGCGCCAAATTCCCCAGTGGCAACTGGAATTCCCGCTTTGATTAAGCCTTCATTAAAAGCATTGTATAAAGGAATCGCAACGTCAGGTCGAGCGGCTTTAACAAAACTTGGACGATTGCCTTTTTTCGTATCAGCATACAGAGTAAACTGAGAAATACTCAACACACTGCCGTCTACTGCAGCAAGATCTCGATTCATTTTCCCGTCTTCGTCTTCAAAAACACGCATTAAGCTGATTTTACGCACTAAGTAGTCCACATCGGTTAAGCTATCTTGTTCATGAATTCCTAAAAGTACCACAAAACCCACGCCGATTTCACCTAGAACGGTGCCATCTACAGTGACATTGGCTTCTTTTACTCGTTGAATTACTGCCCGCATATCCTACCCCCGGGTGCGCCGGACGCTATAAACGTCTGGTATTTGTTTAATTTTATCCACGATGGATTTCAAATGATTGAGATTTTGAATGCTTACTGTTAAACGAATGGTGGCCATCTTTTCTTTATTCGTACGGGCTTCCACACTTTGCAAACGTTTAGTCAAAGCATTTACCGTCTGCAAGACATCATTTAATAAGCCACTACGATCGTATCCATAAATTTCCAAATCCGCATCATACTCTTTGGAATTATTTGCGGTATCTTCCCATTCCACTTCAATCAAGCGCTGTTTTGCGTCTTCTGATTGCACATTGGGACAATCGGCCCGGTGAATGGAAATCCCGCGGCCTTTGGTAATATAGCCTACAATTTCATCTCCAGGAACCGGATTACAACAGCGGCTAATGCGAATTAAGAGGTTGTCTACCCCTTCGATGACGATGCCCCCTTCATGGCGGACTTTCATCTTCTCTTTTTTCTCCGCGGGCTGGTTAACCAATTCTTGGACAGCTTGTTCTTTTTTCTCTTTTTCCCGCTGTTTTCGTTCTTCCACAGACAATCGGTTGGCCAATGATGTAGCACTTAATTCCCCGTACCCAATGGCGGCGTAAAGATCATCTTCACTTTGGTAATTGAAATGTTCACAGGCATCTTTGACTTTGTCTTTTGAAAGCATTTCTTTTGGTACAAAATCCATTTCCTGTAATGTTTGATACAGGCTGTCATGGCCTTTTTGGATATTGCCTTCTCGATCTTGAGCCTTGAAAAAGCGTTTGATCTTATTCTTCGCTTTACTAGTGGTAACCAAATTCAACCAATCTCGACTAGGGCCAAAGGAATTAGGAGATGTTAAAATCTCGATGATATCGCCATTTTTTAACTTATAATCCAGTTGCACCATTTTACCGTTAACCTTGGCACCAGTGGTCTTATTGCCAATATCTGTGTGAATGCTGTAAGCAAAATCCAAGGGGCCGGAGCCTTTCGGCAATTCGGTGACATCTCCTTTAGGGGTAAACACATACACCTTATCAGAAAAGATATCCCCTTTGACTCCTTCCATAAACTCAGGAGCATCATAAGCATCATCTTGGAGTTCCAAAATTTCTTGGAACCAACCCACTTGATGGCTAATCTTGTCTTCGGAAACTTTTTCCGTGCGGCCTTCTTTATACGCCCAATGCGCCGCTACCCCAAATTCGGCAATTTCGTGCATTTCATGGGTGCGGATTTGGATTTCTACAGGATTGCCTTTAGGCCCAATCACCGTAGTATGCAAGGACTGATACATATTGGCTTTTGGCATGGCAATGTAATCTTTAAAACGTCCCGGCATCGGTTTCCATTTCGTATGAATTGTACCTAGTACGGCATAGCAATCTTTAATGGAGTCCACAATCACACGAATCGCCAACAAGTCATAAATCTCTTCAAACTTCTTCTTTTGGTCAACCATTTTTCGATAAATCGAATAAATGTGTTTGGGCCGACCATAGATTTCTGCGTAAATTCCCAGTTCTTCTGTAGCTTCCCGAATTTCTTCCACCGCTTCGGCGACATAGGCTACCCGTTCATCTCGTTTGGTTTGCATCAAATGAACAATTCGGTAATACTGTTTCGGATTTAAATAGCGCAATGCGGTGTCTTCTAATTCCCATTTAATTCGGCTAATCCCTAAACGATGAGCTAAAGGCGCATAGATTTCCATAGTTTCTTTGGCAATCCGTCGTTGCTTGTCTTCTCGTAAATGCTTTAAGGTGCGCATATTGTGCAAGCGATCCGCTAATTTCACCATGATGACCCGTAAATCTTGGGCCATGGCTAAAAGCATCTTGCGGTGATTTTCCGCCAGTTGTTCTTCATGGGACTTATAGGTGATTTTCCGCAGTTTGGTCACGCCGTCTACAAGCATGGCCACGTCGCTACCGAATTCTCTCTTTAAATCATCTAATGTAACCGGGGTATCTTCCACCACATCATGTAAAAAACCTGTGGCCACTGTATGAGGGTCCATATGTAACTCTGCCAAAATACCGGCTACTTGAATAGGATGGATAATATAAGGTTCGCCAGATTTACGAAATTGACCGTCGTGAGCTTTGGTGGCAAAATCTAAAGCTTTTTGCACAAAGGCTACATGTTCTGGACTCATATAGTTGCTGACAATCTTTATGACTCCTGGTCCACTTAAAATCGTTTCTTTACTCATGTTTGGCACCCTCCTTTCACTCTATGGTGTTAAATCGGAGAAAATGCCGTCAAACAAGGCTTTTCTCCTGAAAATGATTAGCATTATTATACACGGGGCAAGCCTAGATTACAATTGCTCCAGGTTTAAGTAAGCCAAACTGACTAAGTCTAACTCTCCAAAACGAGTAATGCCAATCCGGCTAACTCCTTTTTTCACTAAAGTTTGAATGTCCGTAGCCGTTACCTCTTCCAAATTTACTTGTAACTGTAACTTGTCTCCCCCATCAAAAGAAAACGTCTCCGCATCATGAAGGGCATCGGCAAAGGACGTCCCTTCTTCTAAAACCAACCACTGCCAGCCTAATTCATTCATTCTCGGCAATAAAGCCAATTTTTTAATCTCTGTCAGTTGGTCGGCAGCTACTCGCGTCCGAATTTCACCCCAAGCTAAGGAAATTCCTCGCAGCGCTGCTTCTAAGTCCTGCACCAGTTGTGGTTGTTCCAAAAGGGTGAAACTCGTTACCGACAGCTCCAAAAAATCGGCTCCTTCTTGAAAAGAACGTCCAGCTTCAAAGGCTTTTTTGGCAACAGTGCCACTTCCCAATGGATAATCCACCACCGTACCAATTTTAATTTGGGTCTGGGCTAGTAATTGTTTGGCACGACGCAATTGATTAGGCAAGACAACCACTTCTCGTATCTGATTTTCTTTTCTCAACTTCATCAAAAGATCTTTAAATTCCCAGTCTTTCATAGTCGCATCTAGTAACCGTAAACTAACCACTTCACTTACTTTCATTTAGTTCTCCTTTGCTAATTCCAATTGATAACTAACCGCACTTAGTAAATACAAAGGTGCCGTTTCCGTACGTAAAATCCGGGGGCCTAAACCACATAACTGTCCTCGGGCTTCCGTTAACGCCTTGATTTCAGCGGGCATAATGCCTCCTTCTGGACCAAAAATAGCGAGTACTCGCTCTCCTGTCCGAACTTGGCTCAGCACTTGGGCTAACTTGGCAACTTCGCCTGCTTTGGCACTTTCTTCATAGGCTACTAGTACCCAATCATAATCAGCTACTACCGTCAACAGTTCCTTAAAACTAGTCAACAACTGAATGGCAGGTGTTTTTTGCCGTTGGGATTGTTCGGCGGCTTCTTGAGCAATTTTGGCTAACCGTTGCTCTTTTTTGACTAGCTTTTTCCCATCCCATTTGACCACTGAAGCTTGAGCCGGAAAACCGATAAAGGCGGTTGCTCCTAGCTCCGTTCCTTTTTGCACAATCCATTCCAGTTTGTCCCCTTTTGGATAACCTGAGGCAATGGTCACAGCAATGGGCAGTTCTTTTTCCTGTTGCTCTTTGGCGACTTCTTTTAAGGCTACTGATTCTGGAGCCACTTCGGTAATTTCAGCAATAATCGCAGTTTGATCGCAAAAGACCAGAAAAACCCTGTCTCCTGATTTCATACGCATTACCCGAATCATATGATGAAAAGCTTCCCCAGAAACTTCATAGGGGCCTACCCCATAAGGTTCTTCTAAAAAATAGCGTTGCATGAATTTACTCCTCAGCTTTTTTCAAAATAATGGCATACCAGTCTTGTTGCTTAAAGAGCTGATCCACTTCAAACCCTTGGGCAGCCATCGCTTCTAACACCTCATCCACTTTATCATGGATGATGCCAGAAACTACAAAACGGCCATGGGGCTTCAATAAGCGATACGCATCAGGAATCAACAACAAGATGATTTCCGCCAAAATATTTGCCACGATAACGTCGGCTTCTTCTTCCACACCATTTAAAAGGTTATTGGCATAAACTTCTACGTCTTTCGCTACTGGATTCATATCTAGATTTTCTTTTGCAGAGCGCACCGCCACTTCATCTAAATCATAGGCGGTAACTTTATCGGCACCGAGATATTTTGCCGCAATACTCAAGACCCCGGAACCAGTGCCTACATCCAGTACCCGTTCTCCCCCCCGTAAGATAACTTCTAAAGCTTGCAAACTCAGGCGGGTGGTTGGATGAGTGCCGGTACCAAAAGCCATCCCCGGATCTAAGGTGATCACTTTTTCTTCAGCAGACTCTGGGGTATAAGACTCCCAACTTGGCAAAATGGTCAAAAACCGTGTGATTCGTACCGGGTGATAATATTTTTTCCAAGCGGTAGACCAGTCAGCATCGGAAACTTCCGTAATCTGCCAGTCATTTTTCCCAATGCTCAAGCCAAAAGTAGGCAACTGGGATACTCTCGACTTCATAAAAGGCAAGATTTCCGGTAAAAAGATAGTTTCAGGAAAATAAGCTGCTACCCGCGCGCCTTCTGTTAAATCGGTCAATGCACTTTTGTTGGCAATTTCCCCAAAAGCATCACTCTCCCAGTTTTGAGCGTCTAGCGCATCTTCAATCGAAACCCCACTTGCCCCTGCTTCTACTAATATATTGGCCACGGCTTCTACGGCTTCACTGGCGGTTTCGACTTTCACTTCATACCATTTCATAATTGTGCTCCTTTTTAATAACTTGGATAAGGCAAGTATTCTTTGCCGGTTTTGATTTTTTCTGCTACCACTTGTTTAAAAGTTTCACGATCCCATTTCAATTCAAAAATTTCTTCTGAATCTTCTGCTGAACTATTTAAAAAGTCTAATAAATCACTTAGACCTTCATCTAAGACATCTTTTAAATAGCTCACGAAAGCCGCAAGCTCTCCTTCTCGTAACCCTTTTTTACCTTCGTAGGGATAAACTGCTAAATAATCGGTGGCCTCATAATTCGATTTTTTCGGATCTACCAATAAAATCCCATCTTCAAACTCAATCACTGCTTCATCAGAAATCACACCATCCACATCGTCTAAAGTCAACGTCTCAGGATTTTCTGCATATAGCCGAAAGATGATTTCAATGCTGTGATTTTTACGATTCCAATCTAAGCCCACTTCATAATCTGCTAATTGATTCGCCAATTGTTCTTCTAAATAACTCACCATGGTTTTCTTTGCCATCGTCGACACTCCTTTTAAAAAGACTGCTTCAATCAATCTTTTTCCTTTACTCTTGCCAGCCCCAATCTGGACTGATCTCTTTTTTCAGCTGTTTGGTAACATAGGGATTGCCTTTACAGACAAAGCGCAAAGGCAAAGCCGTCCACTTGCCTTTATTGGGAATCCCGATACGGGGTAAAACCAAAATTTGTTTTGGTTGCCGCTTTTTTTCTGGTACCAAATGCAAAGCACTAGTAAAAATTGACTGTCCATATAAGTCAAAGGGAACGTTTAAGGCGCTCATGAGTTTTCCCGGACCATTGGTTAAATCAACACCACTTTTGCCGCCTCGATTCTCACTCATTTTTTCCATATACTGACGTTCTGGTTCTAAAGCGCGAATCATCACCCCTTGAGGCAGGCCAGCTTCTCTGGTGACCATATTTAAAATCACTTGGCGATGCATGTGATAGAGGTAAATACTCCCCGCTTCTTGGTACATGGCGGCCACTCGTGGGGTTTTTCGCAAACCAAAACTGTGGGCCGCTTCGTCTTCTGGCCCTAAATAAGCCTCGCAGTCCACAATCCAACCACCTAACTTACTACCATCAGGCAATGTGTGTTCCAAATACATCCCCACTAAAGCTTGAGCCACAGTCGGGGTATCTTCATTTTGAAATAACTGACGTATCTCCGTCATACTTTCTGTCATTTTCTTCACCAATGCTTATTTTACACGATTATTCCCAGGGTTACCATGGATTCAATCCAAGTCATCAGGAAAGTCTTCAGTGCTGTTGGTACACAAGACGTGTTATACTGACTAAAGAGAAAAAGAATGACAAAAGGAGGTTTTTTCATGGAAAAACCCTTAGCCTATCGCATGCGCCCTCGCACCTTAGACGAAGTGGTGGGCCAGCAACATTTGGTAGGCCCCGGAAAGATTATCAATCGCATGGTCAGTGCTAAAATGCTTTCTTCCATGATTCTCTACGGGCCTCCAGGAACCGGAAAAACCAGTATTGCCTCGGCCATTGCCGGCTCTACCAAGTACGCTTTTCGCATGTTAAACGCTGCTACAGATACGAAAAAAGACCTGCAAATCGTGGCAGAAGAAGCCAAGATGAGTGGTACTGTAATTTTACTTTTAGATGAAGTTCACCGTTTGGACAAGACCAAGCAAGACTTTTTACTGCCCCATTTAGAATCAGGACGGATTATTATGATTGGCGCCACTACGGAAAATCCTTACATCACTATTAATCCCGCCATTCGTAGTCGAACTCAAATTTTCGAAGTTAAACCCTTAACAGAAACGGATATTTTAACCGCTGTAGATCATGCGCTAACCGATAAAGAACGGGGGTTAGGCGAGTTTCCTGTACAACTAGACGATAATGCCCGCTTGCATCTTTCTCGAGCTACTAATGGGGATTTGCGCAGTGCTTTAAATGGTCTAGAACTCGCTGTGCGTTCCACCCCAGCAGATAGTGATGGCATCATTCACTTAACTCTAGAGGTGATTGAAGAATGTATTCAACGAAAAGCTCTGACCCACGATAAAAATGGCGATGCCCATTATGATGTGATTTCAGCTTTTCAAAAATCCATCCGTGGCAGTGACGTCAATGCTGCCTTGCATTACTTAGGCCGTTTGGTAGAAGCTGGGGATTTGCCAATTATTTGTCGCCGACTAATGGTGATTGGCTATGAAGACATTGGACTAGCTAACCCGGCAGCAGCCGCTCGCACGGTCAATGCAGTGCTGGCTGCTGAACGCTTAGGGCTACCAGAAGCACGGATTCCTTTAGCGGATTGTGTAGTAGATCTCTGTCTTTCTCCTAAATCCAACTCTGCCTACGTAGCACTGGATTCAGCGATTGCCGATATCCGCACGCAAGGAGCCGGAGATGTGCCGGATCATCTGCGGGACAGCCATTACCAAGGGGCCAAAGATTTAGGCCGGGGACTGGATTACCAATACCCTCACAACTTTGAAAAAGCCTGGGTGGATCAACAATACTTACCGGATAAATTCAAAGATAATCAGTACTATCAGCCTAAAACCACAGGTAAATACGAAGCCGCCTTAGCCCAACAACAAGAACGAATTGAACAATGGCGCAAAGAAGGCCGACAAACAAAATAACCACTTACAAGCCCAAAGATAGCGCTTTCTAAAAATTGAGCCATTCTTATTGCCAGTTTTCCGACCCTGTGCTACTATGTAAGTGGGAATTCTGTGATGTACGAGTTGTCTTTTCTGTGTGTTGACCGAACATCTTTATTGATACCTCGGGACCTGTCTTGTGTGTAAGTTGGTAGCACGCCCTATCATTTGGTAGCTTTAGGCTTGCACCGTGGGACCCACCTGCTAGTATTTGCGGGATCAATACTATAAGACGAATAACGGCATCGACGGATATACCCCATTCTTTATGAATGAAGCCACTGACTTTTGTCAGTGGCTTTTTTGTATCTTTTATTCAAGTGCCTAGTCTAAATTCCTACTGCTCATTTTCAGGTAATCTTACAGCTGGTATCCCTTGATAAGTAAGCCACAATTGTTTAGTACTACGAGAAGCGGCGGTGTACAAAAGTCGCATATCCCGTTTACTGTGGTAATTTTTTGCAGATACATCGTAAAGCAAGACATTGGCAAATTCCAGCCCCTTTGCTAACGCCACTGGGTACACTGCAACGAAATTGTCCGCAAAATCCTGAAGTTGCTCCGCTTCCTTCTGGGTTTTCGTGATAATCGTGATTTGTTGTTGCCCAATCATCCCTTGAAACTCATGTAAAATCTTTTCAAAAGACGCAACGTCTTGAAATGTGCGATAGACCACCGGACTGCCTGCAGGTCGCACCGGCAAGATTTCCATGTTCAGCTTATCGGCTACCAAACTAGCAAAAAATGCAGTGATATTTCCCGTAGTTCGATAACTTTTGGTCAACTGATAGTACTGAGGCTGTTTTTCTAAAAAGAGTTCCTGCATATCCGCAAATGAAGTATGGCTGTTAAAAATGGCCTGGTTGTCATCTCCCACTAAAGTAAACCGACTTTTGGGATAAAGAGCTTTTAGCAAATAAAGGGCAGCTGGCGTGTAGTCTTGCACTTCGTCTACTAAGATAACCTGATAGTCTCGGTGTCTCAGAGGTTCAATTTGCCTTTGGTGAAAGTAACATTGCGCCACCCCTTGATCCACATTGAATGTTCCTACCTCTAATGAATTCCCTTCATAAGATTGATATACCTCGTAAAACATCGCTCTTTCGTCTAACCAGGCATAATTTTCAATTTCTTGACTTACAAAGGCATATTTTTTACGCAACAATTTCAATGCAAGAAAGTCTAGTTGATTCTCATCTGCCTGTGTCAATAAACGACCTAGTAATTTTTCCTGTTGTGCTTGGGTCAAATCTAAAATTTGTTGTTGCAGACTCACTTTGCGACTATCTTTTACTAAGCGCCGTCCCCACTCTTGCAACAGACGCTGCTTCATTCCTTGAATGCGTTTTGCAAAGGGGCCAATCGGCGTCTGGTCAAAAATCTGCTGCAAATATTCTTGAGAAAGAATTGTTTTGCCCTTTTTAACAATCGGCACAAACCGAGGCGTGATTTCCAACTCACTTTCTAAATACTGCATAAAGGCCACAGAGCGCAGTACGTCTTCTTCAGCGGAGACTTCTTCTTTGCTAATGCGTTGGAAGTAGCCTGTTTCACTTTCTTCCACAGTACCAAAAGTTTGCAACCATTCCAACAACGTCAAAGTCGGTGGATTGGCTTCTCCTAAAGCTGGTAACACGCCGGCAATGTACTGGGAAAATTGCTGATTAGGGGAAAGAATCAGCATATCATCTGGCCTATAGCGTTCTCGATTTTGATAGAGTAAATAAGCGATGCGTTGAAGAACCGTAGAAGTTTTGCCACTACCCGCCACCCCATTGATCAACAGTACTTGAGCCCTTTGATCCCGAATAATTTGATTTTGCTCGATTTGAATCGTAGCAGTGATGTCCTGCATTTTTTGCGAATGATCCTCTGCCAAGGCGGCCAATAATACCTCGTCTTGAATTGTCGTGTCGGTATCGAAGTAATTTAACAGCCGATCATGATCTGTTATCAATTGTCGCCGTTGTTTCATCTGCACCGGAATCACTTGCCCTCGTACCTCATAAGAAGACCCGCCCAGTTCATTATTATAGAAGAGTTCTGCAATAGGCGAACGCCAGTCATGAATCAAAGCCTCATTCTCTGGGGTAAAACCATTGATGCCAATGTAAAAAGCTTCTGGTGGCTGACCTTCAAGAAAGTCCACCCTGATCTTGCCAAAATATGGCGCCGGCAACAAGCGACGTACTTTGGCCAATTCCTTTGAAGCACTGTCCAATTGCAAGTTGTATTGATCAATTTGCCGATTCAAATTCTCAATTGCCGAAAAAGTGTCTAAATTATCCAGATAGCTATCAAAGTTCAGCCGTACTTCCCCGGTCATTTCCTGCAAGGCTGAGCAACCGGATTGGCTTTTTTCTTCTATCAACTGACTAAGTTTGCTTTCGGCTGTCAATAACTTTTGATACACCATCTGTAAATGTTGGGCTTCGCTTTCCATAGCTTCACTCCTGTCTTCTAAATGAATCCCTACTCTACTCCGAACTCCACCTAAAAACAAGACTGTTTCTTGCTCCCTAAGAGCGGTATAATAGTAATGGGAAGGGTAAGACTCACACTATGCACCCTCAAAGTCCCCTTTCTATCAGAACTTTGATACAATGAGAGCAGAAACTGTCTAGGAGGAAATCCCATGCTCACCTTTTTTGTTGTTTTATTTGCGCTTTTACTCGCCTTAATTGGCTTTAGTTTATTGAAAAAGCCCCAGTGGTTCTTACCTTTAATCGGCGAATCCACCGAAAATCGCAGCTTTCTCAATTCCTTTGGTATCCTGTATTTACTAGCCGCACTCGTTGGTATCCCGGTGATTGTCTTAAAAATTAAAATGTTGATTTATGCCTATTTACTAGTGGTTATGGTATTGACATTGTTCTTTAGTTTTCGTCTTTCGAAAAAAATGACCGCTCCCCGTGAGTAATTTTTTGCTTTTTCGCCAAAGTGGTCTACAATAAAAGTATAGAAGGATAACTAAAAGGAGTGATAGAACATGTTGCAACAATACAAAACAATTCTAGTGGCTGTAGATGGCTCTAGCGAAGCGGAACTCGCATTTAAAAAGGCGGTCAATGTAGCCAAACGAAATCAAGGGAAGCTGATCATTGCCCACGTCATCGACACCCGAGCTTTCCAAACTGTTTCCTCATTTGACGGTATGTTAGCAGAACAAGCCACCGAAATGGCTAAACAAACCCTGCAAGACTATGTAGACTATGCGAAAAAAGAAGAATGTCACGATGTAACCACCGTTATCGAATACGGCACACCAAAACCAATCATTGCCAAACAAATCCCTCAAGAACACGATGTGGATTTAATCATGTTAGGTGCCACTGGTTTAAACGCGGTGGAACGCCTCTTTATCGGTTCGGTTTCCGAATACGTTATTCGTAACGCCACCTGTGATGTCTTAGTAGTCCGCACTGATTTAAATAATCAGATTGTCGAAACCAAAGAAAAATAACACTTAAAAGTCAGTAAGTCAGGACGATTTTCGTCCTGGCTTTTTTGTTTTTTAAGGATAATCCATGATAAAATGGAACTCAACGAATGGTTGAGCATAGATTTAGTGGATTCAACGAGGGGTTGCTTGCCCCTTTTTTCAACGGGAGGGTATCATAATGGTAGAAGTTGGTCCAAAAATAAAAGAACTGCGAGAAGCAAAAAAGATCTCTCAAAAAGAGCTAGCAGAATTTCTCCACGTAACTCCTCAAGCAGTATCCAAATGGGAAAACAGCAAAAGCTACCCAGACTTGGATACCTTGCTACAACTCAGTCGCTATTTTCATATTTCGGCAGACAAGTTGTTGGGAAATTCCAAACCATCTTTTTTCGCTGCTCTCTTTTCAAAAGGAGGAACTACCATGGAAGCCACACCAAAGATTTACCCTGAAGGCCCCGTTCCGAAACTCGTCAAGGTAGCCGTTACGGCAATTTTTTTGATTCTCACCTTTGACAACGGAGACACCCGTTACTTACGCTCCCATTTAGCCCAAGATCAAGCTGCGGCTTTCGAAAGTCAATCTCAGGGCAAAAGAGGCTTACTTTTCGCCCAAAGTCGTCAAAGTTGGCTAGGGACTACTAGCGAAATCCTTGCTGACGGCAGCTTGCTTTTAAACGAAAAAGATCGCTATACTCCAGAAGAACTCTGGTACGATAGCAGTGAAAAAAGTACCGACTAAAAATTACGCCCCACTCTTTTAATTAGAGTGAGGCGCTTTTCTTATTTTCCTAAAATACTATCAATCTTCACCAATTCTTCATCGGCAAAATCCAAATTATTTAACGCTTTTAAATTATCTTCCAATTGACTAACTCGAGAAGCACCGATTAAAACACTGGCCACAGTTGGTTGGCGTAAGTTCCAAGCCAAAGCCATTTCCGCTAAAGTTTGGCCCCGGTCTTTGGCCACTTCATTTAACTGACGAACTTTGTCAATGGTCTCTTCCACCCGATCTTCTGATAAGAAGGGACTATCACTGCGGTGAGCCCGAGAGTCTTCAGGAATTCCATTTAAGTAACGACCAGTTAACAGGCCTTGAGCTAGCGGGCTAAAGACAATTGCGCCTAAGCCTTCTTGGGCCAAGACATCGGTTAAGCCCTGTTCAATTCCTCGTTCAAACATATTGTACTTCGGTTGATGAATGATAAAAGGGGTATGCCATTCTTTAAAGTACTTGCTGATTTCCGCCGTTTGTTCTGGCGTATAATTTGAAACCCCCACATACAAAGCCTTTCCTTGGCGTACTAAAAGATCTAAGGTATGGGCGGTTTCCACTAGTGGGGTGTTGGGATCTGGACGGTGATGATAGAAAATATCCACATAGTCCAAGCCTAAACGTTTCAAGCTTTGGTCACAGCTGGCAATCAAATTCTTTTTCGAACCCCATTCACCATATGGCCCCGGCCACATATAGTAACCCGCTTTAGAAGAGATGATGATTTCATCTCGATAAGCGCCTAGTCCTTCTCGCAAAATTTTGCCAAAGTTCAGTTCTGCCGATCCTGCTGGAGGCCCATAATTATTGGCCAAATCAAAGTGGGTAATGCCATTGTCAAACGCAGCATAAACAATTTCTTTTTGAGTAGCCACTTTGTCCACATCCCCAAAGTTATGCCAAAATCCTAATGAAATCTCCGGCAAACGCAGACCGGACTGCCCTACATAACGATAGCGCATTTTGTCATAGCGATTTTCTTGCGCACGGTACATGTTCAATTCCTCCTTTTGTGAAAGAGCGATTTGTAAATCGCTTTCTTACTTTACTCACTATAGCACTTCAAGTACACTTGAAGTAAAGAAAAATTACCAAAAAAGGAGACAAAAAATGACCCCAGACCAAACCACTTACACCATTCGCCAAGTCAGTGAGCAATTTCAGTTGCCCATGTCTACGTTACGCTATTATGAAGACGTTGGCCTTTTAAAAGACGTGCCTCGAAAAGGACAACAACGAGCTTACGAGACCCAACATTTAAACCGGATTCACGCAATTAATTGTTTTAAACATACCGGGATGACCATTCAGCAAATTCAACAATTCTTCTATTATGAAGACGAGACCCAAGACTACGACGCTTTGGTGGGGATGTTACAAGCCCAATGCGCTGCCTTAGAAGAACAACTCACTTTACTGTTGGACAATCAAGCACACTTAAAGAACAAACTGAAACATTACCAAGAGAAAAAAATTGCTTTTGAAGAAGGACAAAAGATTCGTAGCTAAGATTCGTAAGTATAGAAAGGGACCGTGACATAAGTATTCCCTAAATGATAAACAACGAACATTTAATTTTTATTGATAAAAAAGATTCGGATGATAAAAAATAGTGACAATTTTTGTGTCTTAGTCCGAAGAGAGAACATTACCATACGTGAAAAGAGAAAAAGCGAATTACGCTGCCTTAGCTTGATGAAATCAAGGTTAGGCAGCGTTTAAGATTTTTAGCAATGAAAAGAAGGGTATCTTCCAATGATTTTTAATGGAAGATACCCTCCTTTTGCTTGCGTCTCACGTTTGGTATTGTTCGGTTCGTAGGACGGTGACCCAACTATTGTCACAGCCTGTTTAGTCATCTGAATTTTAACTAGCTAAGACACAGCGGTTCACACTATCATTGATACAAGTTTGCAAACTAATCCGTTCCCCGCCGGCGTAAAGCATACGAGGGAAAACGTCATCGCTAGGATTATTGGCATTATACCCATCGTCATTCACGTCAATCACTTCATAAACTGTATAGGTGCGACTGTTGCCACTACTATCGACTACCGTAATCGCTGATCCGACAGACAATCCCATAACACCGGAAAAATCGCCTGGGTTATGACCGATAAAGTGAGTGGGTGCGCCATCTGTTACACTGCCACTGCCCATCCATGTCCCGGCGCCGCTACCAGGAGCTGCCGATGCGCCACCAGATGGGATAAAGGGCACCGTGCTACCAGCAAAACGTAAGACAGAAGTTTCTACAGGAGCTGGTGTAGTTGGGGCAGGAGTTGCCTCGCTAATTTGAGTTTTCCCTTGGTCACTAGCATTGTTTGTAGCAGAAGTTGCGCTATTGGGAACTTCTGTTGCGGCAGTTGATTCTGCCTCGGTGCTACCTTCTTCACTTTTTTCTTCTGTTATTGGTTCAACTATTGCTTCGGCTGTTTCAGCTTGAGTTTCTGCTGGAGTGGCTTCTTCAGTTGAAGCTGTAGTTTGTTTTTCTGGTTTTGCAGCTACTTGAACAGTGACTTCTTTCGTTGTTTGATTACCAGATAGGTCGGTTGCTGTTAATTGCACCTTTTGTTCCCCGACTTTTTCTTTATCAAAGCCACTGACTTTAAGGGCTTCTGAGTCTAAAGTTTTTGGTGCTTGATCGGTTACTGTAACTTTGTCCAATGGGAAGTCTTCCCCTTGAGTAAGTTTGATGGTTTCATCACTTTCAATAACCGGAGAAACCGTGTCTCGCACATTAACCGCCACAATCCGTTGAATTTTTTGATTGTAAGGCAATTGTAAATTGATTTTTGCCGAATAAATTCCCGGTTTTAAAGAATCTAAGAAGCTATCATCGGGAATTTCAACATCCAAAACCTCGCCTACTTCTTCGGCTTTCGTCAGTTCAACAATCTTTTCTTTGGTTAAATTTTCATATTCACTGTTATCAATCAGTAAATTTGCAACAAACTTTTGATCCACTGCCGCCTCAGCATTAATATAAGAATGCAAGTTATAAAAACCTACACCAACAAGTACAACTCCCAAAACAGCTACTACAGTTGAAATTAGTTTTGAATTTTTCATTTGTTTCAATTCTCCGCTCCTCTTTTTTCTATCACTACTTTACGTAAAGGATGTTCTTAAATCTAAAATATTGTTTATAAATTTGACTATTGAATCGCAGCATTGCGCTTCACATCAACTTTATAATGGAATTCCCCAATTATTTCTATATTTATGAACTTTCATGAATTAGAAAAAAAACGACCAAAAAATAAAACTGTCTTGTCACCTATATGAAGACAATGCAAACCCACTGAAAACTTTCAATAATCATTCAAAACCATCAAGACTTAAATAACAAAATCTCCACTAGACATCAGCACGCTCTTTTGCTTTTCTTAATCTTTCCTTTGGTGTTTCTTTATTATTTTCAGACTAGGTTTTTCTTCCTTGGAAAAAAGATTGGTATAATAAATAAAAAGGCTAAGGAGGGATGACGATGCGTTACGAACAAATCATGTTTACTAAAAATCAATTAGACTACTACCAGCTCTATGAAAAAATTTCCAAACTGCCAAAACGCAGCTATTCTCATCGCCAATTAGCTGAACTCACTGGATTTACCTATGCCAAAGTAAAATACACATTGGAGCGAATTGGTGAAATCATTGAAAATCTCGATTCTCACCAAGCAACCTTATTTACCCAAGGCAAGCAACTTGAGATTCAAAAAATCACCATCTCCTTAACCGCTTTTCGTAGCCAGCTATTAAAAAATCAATCCGTGCCTTTTCAATTTTTACTCTGGTTATTAAAAGAAGAAAAAAGCGACGTGGAAGATTTTCTCGCCCAGCATTACATCAGTTTTTCCACTTTAAGCCGAAACATTCGACCTTTACAAAATTATTTGAAGCAGTACGACATTCATTTAAACCTAAGCGCTGGGGTTTTAACCGCTTCTGATGAACTGTTGCTCCGCCAATCACTTTTTTACTTATTTTGGATGGGAACGCAAGGAGAGACGGCAATTTTTGAACCTTATGTAATCGAAGAAAATCTCCTACCAAAACTCCTTGCCCATATTCCCGATGAACAGCACTATGTTACTGAAAAAATGTATCGCTTAATGCTGATTATTCAACATTTTCGCTTAAAACATGGGCATTATCACCAGAAAGAACATCGCGCCCAGCAACTACTAGAGGCTAATCCTTTATATGATCTTTCCTTATGTCAAAATAACAAGCTGATTCCTCCAGAATTCATTACTAACGAATCGGCTAGTCTGTTGTTAAGCAGTTTGACCAGTCCTTTGTTTGTGTCTGGAGAAAGCAAACTCCCTTGTAACCATCATTTGGTTTTAGCTAAAAAGCTCCCCACTTTGCAAGCTTTAGTGGAAGCCTTCTTAACGTATTTTGAAACCAAAATTTTCCAAGAGAAAATTCCTAGTCACCTGCGGGCAACCTTACAAGTAAATATGCTCCAAGCCGCTGCGGGGATTTGGGTTTTTCAAGGCAGTTTCCCTAACCTCCATTATTTTTTGGTGCAAGAAAATCGGCAAAATCCCGCTAGCGTCCACTATGAAGAAGAAATTCGCAGCTTCTTTCGCAGTGATAAGACCCCCTCATTTTTAACCTATCGAGCATACTTTCCTACGTTGGAAAAGAGTTTCGGGCATATTTTACAACCTTACTATGTTCAAAAAATGAGCTGGACTAAGCTGAAAGTCGCCATTGCCATTGAGCCTAATAGTATTCTTTACGATAAACTAGACTTAGTTTTAAGCTCGATTTATTTTGTTCAAATTGAAGTTTTTATGGCCAATCAAGCAAAAGAATACGACTTGGTGATTACCTCCATTGCTTCTTTTTCTCAAGATTTTCCAGAAATTCCTCATTTGCTGTGGAATATTGTGACGCCTGATGAAGAATTGCCTTATTTGTTTTATACTTTGCGAGATCTTTATCACAATAAAAAGAATAAATTACGCTTTATTTAACCTGCCTACTTTCTTGTCCTTTAGTATTAGTTTGTTATAATAGAAGCAGTTTTTATAGAAAAGAGGATGTTCTCGTTGCCACAACCATCTAAACGTCCCCCATTGGCTACTATCTTGTTAGCTTTTTTAGGGACAGGGGTACTCACTTTGATTCTAGCGGTTTTTGGAGCTGCTTTATTAAATCTCTTTGGTGCAACTTATACCAGCCGTACCAGTCTCATCACCTTCGTCTTTGTGACTTTACTTTTAAGTCTGCCTTTTACGCCTTGGTTTACCGTTTTAGAAAAACGTTACTTAAAATCGCATAAGCCTGCTGATAAACTGCGCTTTATCATTGTGGATACCGCTTTTACCACGATGATCATGATCTTTACCTCACTCTTTGATACCGCAGTTGCCATTCCCTTTACCGCAGCCTTATTTACGGGGATGATTTTTTCTTTATTAGAATTAGTGCTTAACGAAAAAAACCGCCATTCTGTGACTCCTTAAGTCATAAAATGGTGGCTTTTTTCAATTTAAGCTGAAACTTTCCTAATACCTCTGGGTTTGCTACTATGGTAATAAGAGCGAGTAAACAAAAGAAGAGGAGGGAGTAGCATGGAAGAATACCATCTACATGTAGGGGAAATCGTATTGCGTTTGGTCATGGCAGTGGTCATGGGAGGCGCTGTCGGTTATGAGCGAGAGTTTAAAAAACGACCCGCCGGAATGAAAACTCATATTTTAGTCTGTCTTGGAGCCGCCTTAATCGCCATGATTCAAATGGAAATCTCTTGGTCTTCTATCACTTTTGCTTTGGATAATCCTAAAATGATTGGCGTTATGAGTGCTGATAACGCCCGCTTAATTGCCCAGATTGTCAGTGGCATTGGGTTCCTTGGCGCAGGTACAATTATCGTAAATAAAGATTCCGTCACTGGTTTAACGACGGCTGCTTCTGTTTGGGCCATTGCCGCCGTGGGAATTGCTACGGGAATGGGCTTTTACGCTTTGGCTTTAATCAGTTGGGTCTGTGTCTTAGGCGCTTTGACCTTTGTCAGTCACTTGATGCCCTTGCCTCGCACCCGGCGTCTATTAGTAGAAATGGAAGACTGGGATGCTTCCAATGACTTTATTCAAGATTACTTAGAGGAGCATCAGATTAAAGTCGAAGATATGGACTTTGAAATCAAACGCTTGCCTCAGGAGAGTTTTCGCACATACTCTGTCATCTATACTCTAACTGTCCCTCGCGGCCTTTCAGAAAAAAACTTGCTTCTCTCTCTTTCGGAAAATCCGAATATCTTAAAGATTCGGCTGATTAATTAAAAATAGAAAAGCGGATTCGACTGTGTTCTTTTACTATCAGAATTCGGCAATTAAAAAAAGACAGCCTTAACTGGTTAGAACTCCAGTTTAAGGCTGTCTTAGCATTTACAACTAAAAAACTAACGGACCACCAACACATTGCAAGGGGCATGATTTACCACATAGCTAGTGGTGGAACCCACTAAGGATTGGGTAATGGCTCCTTTACCTGTGGCACCAATCACCAAAAGGTCCACCGCATTATCCGCAGCATACTTCACGATAATTTGTTTCGGATTGCCTACTTCTACAAAGGCTTGGACATCCTCTACACCAGTTTCTGTGGCAGCTTGAATTTTTTTCAACATTTCCGTTTCTGCCCGTTCTTTTTCTTGAGCAAAAAGTTTGGAAAAGGCAAAAGCACTAGTAGCAAGTTCCGCATCATTAACAATGGCAATTAAGGTCAGGCTCGCGTGGTTACTGACCGCAATCCGTACCGCTTCATCAAAGGCTTTTTCTGACAAACGTGAGCCATCAATGGCAATAAGTATCCGATGATAGGCGTCATTCATGTAAATCCCCTCCTTTTCTTAAGGATACCACATTCCTAATGATTCTTGGAGTAATCGCTTTCTTATAGCAAATCCTTTCGCAAAGTACTATCTGCTAGTGGCGACAAATACTTCGGCGCAATATCTAAAACAGTAAAAGCACCAGATTGACCTTCTTTGGCTAAACGAGCGCAGGCTCTAGCGTAAGCCACTAAGACACTGGCGGTGAATTCTGGATTGCTGTCCAAATCCAAGGTGTACTCGATCACTTGCTGAGTCTGCGGTCCAGTTTTTCCTCTATGCAAAACCGTACCGCCATGGGGCATAGCTTTGTGTTCTTTATCCAATTCTTTTTGGGAAATAAAATTGACTTCCGTATCGTAATCGGCAAAATAATTAGGCATGGTGATGATTGCTTGGCGTACCTTTTCCTCATCTGCCTCATCTTCTAAAACCACAAAACATTGACGGAAATGCTTGTCTCGGGTAGTCAACGCTAATTCCTGTCCTTCTTTTAACGCTGCAATTACTTCACGATTGGGAATCGTATACTGGGTGGCATCTGCCACACCGGGAATCCGGCGCAAAGCATCGGAATGACCTTGACTGACTCCTTTTCCCCAAAAAGTATAGCTTTCCCCTTGTGGCAAAATACTTTGGGCATACAATCGATTTAAACTGAAAAGTCCCGGATCCCAGCCAGTTGAAATCACTGAGACCGTTTGACTAGCTTTCGCCACTTGATCCACTTTCTCAAAGTGCTCAGGAATTTTTGCATGGGTATCAAAACTGTCCACTGTATTAAAATCTTTGGTTAAATCTGGTGTCTGTTCGGGTAAATCCGTGGCTGAGCCGCCACATAAAATACAAACATCAATCTCCTCTTTTTTTCCTCGTAATTCTTCCATGGCATAAGCTTTGGCACCTTTCGTCTTCACTTGTTCTGGCAAACGACGAGTGAAAATTCCCACTAATCTCATATCCGTGCTTTGTTTCAAGGCCAATTCCACCCCGCGGCCTAAATTCCCATACCCCACAATCGCTACTCGAATCATTCCATCACTCCTTTTTATAAAATTATACTATAGCTAACCTCCAAAAAGATATTATTGATTGAAAAATCTGATAATTGAACTTTACAAAAAAGCCAGAGCAACTGCCCCGGCTTCACAAAAAATGCTTAATGATGTTTGTAACTTGCATAATAAAATCCAGAAACAAAAATTGCTCCACCGATAATATTGCCTAAGTAAACAAAAACAAAGTTGTGGAGAAATTCAAGCCACGTTCCTTGGCCTTCGAAAATTGCAGCGGGAATCACAAAACAATTGGCCACACTATGCTGAAAACCGATGGCTACAAAGACCATCACGGGAAACCAGATACCCATAATCTTACCAGCACCATCTTTCGCCCCATAGCACAACCACAAACCTAATCCCACAAACCAGTTACAGCCGATACCAGAGAAAATCGCTTGTAGCCACGTAGCTTCTGTCTTATGGTGGGCTAAGCTAAGCAATTGCTCCATGTAGACTCCGCTATGAGTTAGACCGACTAAATGACCGAAGAAATAAGCGACAAATAACGCTCCTACCAAATTAGCCAAAGTAATGGTCAAAAAGTTAATCAGCAAGTCTTTGAAGCTGATTTTTTTGTCCATAAAAGCGATACTGACCGCCATCATATTGCCAGTAATCAATTCTCCGCCAGCCATTAAAATGACAATCAAACCAATAGGGAAAACACTGGCTCCCACAAAAGCTTGGACACTGGCTAGACTTTCAGGGATGGAGGCGGAAACCCGAATATAAGCTAAATAGCCTAATGAAATCATCGCACCGCCGATAAAGCCTAAAATTAATTTTGCCAACAAAGGTTTTTGAATCTTTTTGATGCCGTTGTCGATACTAATATCAACAATTTCTGCAGGTGAAAACATATAATTGCTCCTCTCTAAAATAACACGCTACCTACTTTACGGATTTTTCAAAAAAATGCAACCACATTTGTTACAAAAAGCACAATTTCCTCAAATTATTTGAAATTAGAAATTTTGAAGCAAAAAAAGAAGCCTTCTTAAGAAAGCTCCTAAACACCGCCAGTCAACAATCAGTACAATTTTACTTGGCCTTTTTCTGCTTGTTTCAAATTATAATACACCACAAAAGGCGGAATGCAGGCAATCAAATACATGGTCACTACCGAAAGAATGCCGTTGCTAGCTACTAAATTCATTCCAGTGGGATTGTAAAAAGCATTAAAAAGCAGATTGACAGCTTGCCAACCAATCAGAATTAAATAAGGTGCTTTTGTAGGTAGTTCCTTATTTTTCAATTTTTTATTGGCTTGGAAATAACTTATCAATAAACCAATGGACAAGACTAAGCCAATGACAAAGACCAGTTTTACAGGCAAAGTATTGGCGTGTTGAAACATTTTATCTGCATCTAAACCAGCTTTTTCATAGGTATCATAAGCCGAGCGCTGGGGATTTAAAGTCCCGGGGATTCCTATTAGGTTAATCAATGTGGTAATTATCGTTAAAATAATCAGGAAAAAATTCCAAGTCTTGGCTCTTTTTGTATAAATTTCCTTTTCCTTCACGAGCTCACTCCTTTATCAATCTCAATTTCTTAAATGAATTCAATACTTCATTCTACCTATCTGCCCGCCTATTTGTCTAGGGTAAATAAAAATAATTTTTTCTTGCCAAGCTGTGACTAAAAGAATCCCACTGGCTATTCCTTGCAAAATTTTAAAGCTTCCGTTATCCTAATCTTACAGCTTTGCGGTCGTGGCGGAATTGGCAGACGCGCTAGCTTCAGGCGCTAGTGGTAGCAATACCGTGGAAGTTCGAGTCTTCTCGGCCGCATTCTTGAGTGATCTTTTAGGATCACTCTTTTTTTGATAAAAAACAATCCGCCTAGAGGAATTGCTCCAGGCGGATTGTTTTCATTCATTTATAACTGTTCTCCGTTGCTTTCAATCACTTTTTGATACCAACTAAAGGAGTCTTTTTTGCTACGATCACCACTGCCTTGTAGGTAATCGTCTAAGTCTACATAGATCATGCCGTAGCGTTTTTTCATTTCCCCAGTGCCGGCAGATACTAAATCAATAAAGCCCCAAGGTGTATAGCCAATCACATCTACTCCGTCGTAATTCACTGCATCTTTCATCGCAGCTAAGTGAGCTTTCAAGTAGTCAATGCGGTATTGGTCATGAATCTTACCTTCCTCATCCACTTCATCTACAGCCCCAAAACCATTTTCCACGATGAACAACGGCAAATCATACCGATCGGCAAACCAGTTTAGAGAATAACGCAAGCCAGTAGGATCAATTTGCCAGCCCCAGTCAGAAGCAGGCACGTAAGGATTTTTCACCAAGTCTTGGGCTTCATCATAATCATAGACCGGCGCTTTGTCTTTCCCATTGACCACGAAGGACATGTAGTAACTAAAGCCGATGTAATCGACGGTTCCTTCTCGTAAATCCATTAAATCTTCTTTGGTAATATCCAAATCAATCTTACTACGCTCAAAATAGCGATTCATGTAATTAGGGTAATGACCTTTACAATGCGCATCGGTAAACCAATAGCGACGATGCATAGCAGTCGTTGCCGCCATCATATCATCTGGGCTACAGGAATAAGGATAAATCGGCACCATGGCAATCATACAACCAATTTTAGCATCGGGATCAATTTGATGACACAGTGCTACTGCTTTTGCAGAAGCAACCAGTTCATAATGAGCTGCTTGGTACATGATGGCTTCCCGATCTTCTCCTGGTTCATATTTCAAGCCAGAGTTGGTAAAGGGAGCAAAATCTTCTTGGTAATTCGCCTGATTGTTAATCTCATTAAAGGTCATCCAATACTTCACGACCCCTTTATAGCGATTAAAACAGACTCTAGCAAAGCGCAAGAAGAATTCAATGGTTTTCCGATTGCGCCAGCCGCCGTACTCCGTTACGAGATGATAAGGCATTTCAAAGTGGGATAATGTAATGGCTAGTTCAATCCCATTTTTTTGACAATCGGCAAAGAGATCGTCGTAAAACTTCAACCCTTCTTCGTTAGGCTCTAATTCGTCTCCTTTGGGAAAAATCCGACTCCAGGCAATGGAAGTCCGGAAACAATTAATGCCTAATTCAGCAAACAAAGCCACATCTTCTTTGTAACGGTGGTAAAAGTCAATGGCATGATGATTGGGGTAATGGTAACCAGGTTGAACGCCGTCGGTTATTTGTCGTGGTTGCCCATGGGCTCCTTTGGTCATCACATCGGCTACACTAACCCCTTTGCCGCCTTCTTGCCAGCCCCCTTCCAATTGATGGGCGGCAACTGCGCCGCCCCATAAAAAGTCATTTCGTAAAATAGTCATCACTTCTTCCATCCTTCCAAACTCGTTACCTAAGAGGTGAACGGGCTATTTTGTTGCTGTTTCCATAGCTTCTGCCGCTTGTTCCGGCGTTTTACCAGTTTCTTCCAAATAGTTTAATTGGTCAGCTTTGCGGATAAATGGCAAGTACAGTAAGAATCCGATGCCTAAAACCACTGCTTGTAACAACGCGGTGCGCCAGCCTCCTACTAAGAATCCGGAAATAATCGGCGGTGTCGTCCAAGGCACTTGCACTGCGGTAAACAATGGCACTAAGCCAGTGTATAAGGCAAAGTAAGTCACAATGGAAGAAACAACTGGTGTCAAGATAAATGGTAAGGCCATAATTGGGTTCATTACGATTGGTGTAGCAAAGATAATCGGTTCATTGATATTAAAGAGTGCTGGTACTAAGGACAAACGCCCTAATTGTTTGTATTGAGCAGAACGAGCCAATAAGACCATGTAAATCACAATCCCAATGGTCATCCCCGCACCGGTTACTGTGGTGAATTGATCCATGAATTGTTGTGTCACAATGTGTCCGCCATTGGCAATGGTCAATTCTTTGCCGGCATTGATAATATCGGAGTTTTCCAAAGAATTGGCTTGCAAGATAGGCCCCATGATTCCGCCCACAATAGTAGAACCGTGAACCCCAAAGAACCATAAGAATGGTACTAAGAAGCCAATCATAATCGCGCCACCAAGAGAATCCGTCACTCCTTGCATTGGGCTTTGAATCACTTTGTAAATCCATTCTACCACTGTGGTATTTAATAACGCATCAAAGACTGCATAAATGATTAAAGCTACGATGATGATGACCGCCGCCGGAATCAAAGCAGTAAAGGAGTTAGCTACATTGGTTGGGACTTGTTCTGGTAATTTGATCCGAATATCCCGGCGTAAAAACCAGACATAGGCCCAGCCCACAAACAAACCAACTAAAATAGCTGCGATCATCCCTTGACCGCCTGTCCAAGTTTTGTTAATGACATTGCCAATCGTAACCCCAGACTCAGCATCCGTCACATTAGAACGTTGGGTTAATAAGAAGACCACTAAGGCAATCATCCCAGCTGGCAAGCCTTCATAACCATCGTCTTTTACATAAGAGTAAGCAATCCTGACTACTGCGAAAATCGCCATAATAGCAAAGGATGCTCCAAAGGCTTCATTGAAATATTCCGCAAGGCCACTGTCAGTCACCCACTTGCTAACGCCTTCTACAGGAAAGTTGGCTAAAAGCAAGAAAATTGAACCCACAATGGTAAAGGGCATGGTGTAAAGCATCCCATTTCGCAAAGCGGTGATGGCTTTAGTGTTAACAAATTTTAATACCGGCGGCAAAAGTTTTTCATTAATCCACTGATTCATAGTTTTTTTCTCCTTTTCATTCTTAGATAATTGCAGGAAAACTAAAAAAAGGTGCATCTGGCCGGCCGGACCAATTGACACCTTTATCATAACTTGTAACCGATAACATTGCGATAGCTGTACGGGGTTTAGAAACATGTTCCAAACAAAAAAACAAACAATTTGGCTGTTTGTTTTAGAGTTGTTTGGCCACTTGTTGGGCTAAAATTTCGATTAATGCCACTACCTGGCACTTGAGTAGTCAGATTCAAATGAGCTTCTCTGGGGCTTCCGACTTCTGGCATATAATAAGAAATATTGTAATCTGCCATACGGGCAATGGTGGAATTTTCATTGTTGGTAATGCTTAAAGTTTTAGCGCCATAACGTTTAAAGTCTCGCAATTGTTCAATCATCCGATCCGTTTCACCGGAAACCGACAACAAAATCACCAAAGTATTTTCCAAGCCTCTAGGGGGAATCGGTGCAAAAGGATCCGATAAAGAATACGCATTTAACTCCAAGTTAGAAAAATAACGACTACCATAGGCTCCTAACATCCCACTCGTGCCAAGACCTGTAAAAATAATATGACGGCTGTTTAAAATCATCTCCACAGCAGGGGCCAAAAGAGTCTGATAACTTTCATCGTTAAGCTTTTTCAAGAAGGTGTTGACTTGCACTGTGGCATCATAAAAATAGTCATAGGACTGCTGTTTTTTTAATTGTTCTTCTTTTAAAAAGTATTTAAATTCCGAAAAACCGGCAAAGCCTAGTTTGCTTAACGTGCGTAAAATAGTGGAAGTAGAGACATGGGCAACTTCTGCCAGTTCTCGAATAGTCAAATGTCCCAAGTTCTCAAAATGCTCCATAATATAACGATAGACTACCATTTCCAACTCATTTAGCGACTGAACGCGCTCCACATCAAACATGACTTTCACTCCTTCGTTAGTAAGCATACCTTGTTCAAAGAGAAAAAACCAGATGCACTGCAAAAAATCATCGACAGGAAAAAAACACTTTCCATGAAAATAATTGAAACTTTTTCAAAAACAAAACAATCCCCTTGCATCTAGCCTTAAACGTGATATGATACTTAAGAATTTACAAGGAGGTGATTGAAGGTGAACGACCTATCTTCTAAAGCGGTGGCTGTTGTCTGTTAGTCTGATACGGATTCTTCTTCGTATCAGTGGTTTGAAGAAAGGAATCCAACAATATGCTAAACCCAACTATCCACCCAGATCAGTATATGGCCTTGCGCCAAATCGTCCATAATCTTATCAATACTTATCAATCGGTAAATGACAGAACTACCGTAGCAACTGTCCAAGCCCTGGCCGTGGAAAAAATCCGCACCGCAGTTCCCATCGAAGACCCGGCCATGGAAGACTTAATTGCTTTCATACTAAATCCTCGTCTCACTAAGGCCAAAGCTGAAAATTATTTTGAAGACTTCAAAGCTTTCGTCATTCCCTTTGAGAAGCCCAGCGCTAAACAAATCGAAAAAGCCTTTCGTAAAGTCAAAAAGCTAAAACAGCCGGATTTAGACCAACTGGATCTGAGAGAACACACGTATATCGGTTGGAATGACCCAGGTAGTCAGAAAAAGTATTTGCTATTTTACGCCAATGGTCGCTTAACTGGCCTCAGTGGCAACATCCCCAGTGAAGTGAAGAAAAACATCTGTACCCTTTGTCATCACGAGGACAATGTGGCGTTATTTATGGCCACCACCAAAACCGGTAGTGAAGGGACTTATACCAAGCGAGGCAATTACATTTGTATCGACAGCGACAAGTGCAATCGTCAATTGACCAATCGACAAAATTTGGATCAATTTGCCGAACACTTACGCCTCACGAAATAACCAATGGAAAAAAGGAAGTCAGAAATAAAGCTGACTTCCTTTTTTATTTTACAAATTCAACTATCTTTTCCTAAAGATTTCCCCTAGAATAGAAGAAAAGGTTTTCACAAATGTAGGAGGAGCCCATGCATCCAAAACACAAGCGAAAAAAACCGTTACTCTTTATTGCGATGGTCATTTTGGTGCCATTAAGTTTTGCCCTGATTTGTTTTGGTAGCTTCTATTCAAAAGCTACTAAAAGCAACAACTCACAGCCTAAAACAACCGCAAAATCAAAGCGCTCTGAAAAAGAACCACCCACGCAACTGCCACAAACCGCTCCCAAACAGCCGCAAAAAGTCACGCTGACTGCCAGTGGGGATATGCTCTACCACGATATCACTTACGAAAGCGCCTATGATGGTAGTCGTTTTGATTTCGATAATGACTTTGAGCAAATCAAACCCATTCTGGAAAAAGCCGATTTTGCTTTAGGGGATTTTGAAGGAACCATCAATCCAAATCGAGCCTTAAGTGGCTATGCCTGCTTTAACGCACCGGTTGATTTAGTGTCCTGCTATAAAAATGCTGGCTTTGACGTGATTGATTTGGCTCATAATCACATCTTAGATACTGGTATCGATGGCCTCATCTCCACAACCCAAAGTTTCCACGAGCAAGGTCTGGACACCATTGGAGTGAAGATTGATGACAGTGATATTTTGGTGAAAGAGAAAAATGGCATTAAGATTGCTTTTTTGGCCTATGCTTACGGCTTTAATGGGATTGAAGCCACCATTAGTCCAGAAGACTATAACTATTATTTGAAAGATTTAAATATGGAAAAAGTGGCTGCCGAAATTCAAGCAGCAGAAAAAATAGCGGACATCACGGTAGTCATGCCTCAAGATGGGGTGGAATATGCCTTAGCCCCCACTCAGCAGCAACAAGACAATTACCGACAAATGATTGATTTAGGCGCAGATGTGATTTTTGGTGGTCATCCCCATGTGCCTGAGCCCACGGAAATCATTGAAAAAGACGGACAAAAGAAATTCATCATCTACTCCATGGGCAACCTCTTATCTAACCAACGTTATGAAACCTTGGGAGATTATTGGACCGAGCGAGGCGTATTGATGGAATTGGAGCTAACCAAAACTGACAACGAAACTACCATTTCCAACATCCTCCCCCATCCTACGTGGGTTTCTAGAGAACCGATTGAAGGCCGGACTTATGAAATAGCGGGGGTTACCTACCAGTCCTACGACTATCAAGTCTTTTTAGCAGAAGACTATCTGACCGGCGCCAAATACGCCAATTCAGTCCCTATTGAAAAACAACAGCGGATTGAGACTGCCTACCACGAAACAATGGAACTCTTGAATTTACAATGGTAAAAACGTCCCGGACATGGTGTTCGGGACGTTTTTATATACGTAGGAGCAAATCCTTCACTCTTTTTCCTAAAGAGTATAACTAATAACTAATCTTACTAGCAAAGGTTCTGGTCATAGCCTAAATCACAGTTATCAAAAGTCTTTATTACAATGCTAAATGCTAAATTCTAAGTTAACAGTCATTTTAGTATAATAAGCATTTAGTTGAGAGACTAGTATTGATTTTGAGTATAGAAAAAACCGGAGTATTTACTCCGGCAAGTTTTCTATAACAAATATCCCAAATCATTGGCCAACCCCGGATAAGCAAAGATATATTTCTCAATCTCTGTCTTCGTAATTTTTTTATTTAAAATCAACACTAAATAATTCATCAACTCATCTGCCAGACTACTAAAACAAGTTACCGCCACTAAATGATCGCTTTGATCATAAACCAATTTTAATTTAGCTCCTTGATCATTAATCCGAAAATAAGTATACCAACTGCTTAAATCCAAAACTTGACTGTGATAAAGCCCTGGATTTTTTGCCAATTCTGCCTCACTTAAGCCAATTCGCGCCAATCGATAATCTCCGAAAACCACTGTGGGAAGTATGGGGTAGTTTATAGGTTTTGCAGCTTTGTTCGTCATAGTCGCCACTACATAACTTGCTTCAAAGCTAGCTACAGGCGTTAATTTAGGTACGTCTTTGGCCACCACATCGCCACAGGCATAGATGTGTTCTTGACTCGTTTGTAAATATTCGTTTACTAAAATACCGCGTTTTTCATAGGCCACTTGAGCTTGTTCCAAATGAAGACTTTCGATATTTGGTTGGCGACCGGTGGCCCCGATTACCAAATCCACGGTTAAATCAAAATCTGGCGCGATTAAGTGATAGCCTTCTGCTTTTTTTATTTCTGTTAAAGAGACATCAAAATGGAAAATAATCCCCAGCGCTTGTAGATGGGCAATTAACGCTGCCACCATTTCTTTGTCAAAGCCCTTTAATGGCTGATCATTGTGATGAATCACATGCACTTCTGCTCCTGCTGCGTGGGCGATAGTAGCTAGCTCAATTGAGATGTAACCAGCCCCTACAAAGGCAATTTTTTTAGGCAAATGAGCTAGCGCTAGAAAATCTGTACTGGTGCCTAAATGCTCTTGACCTGAAATTGGCAACGGTCTTGCTCTTTGGCCGGTAGCGATTAAAAAACGTTTTGCAAAAAGCACTTGTTCTCCTACTTGAATCTCATGGGGAGAAACAAAACTTGCCTGCCCTTCATAAGTTGCAATCCCAGCTTCAGCTAAACTTCCCTTTTGTCTTTGGGGAATTTGATCTGTGTAGCTTTTTTTAAAGTCCATTAACGCTTCCCAGTTAACAGTCGGCAATCCAGTTAGCCCTTTTTCCTGTAAAGCAGCGACTTTGGCTTTTGCTTCTACTGCGCTCATTAAGATTTTTTTAGGATCACAGCCATAGTTGGGACACGTGCCTCCCCATAAATAATCTTCAATCACCGCCACGTTTTGTCCCTTTTCCTGTAGGCCATAAGCCGCAGCCATGCCTCCCGGTCCACTACCAATCACAATCACATCATATTTCATTCGTTCTCCTCCTGACTTAAAAAGCGGAAAATATCTGACTGAGTGACTTTACCTAGGATTTTTTCTTCGCTATCTTTTAACTGCACAGCCGGATACTCGGCTAACAAGGGAAACAACTGAGACAAACTAGTATCCAAACGGATTTCAGGCAAGTCTTTTTCAGAAGCACTTTGAAAAAAACCACCTTCATAAATAGCTGCTAGCTTAACTTGTCCATATCCATTTTGGGCTTCATCAAAAAAAGCACGGACAAAATCGTCTTTGGGCTGATTGCGAATAACTTCTGGCGTATCACATTGAACAATTTGACCAGCTTGCATGACCGCAATTCGGTCTCCCAACTTTAACGCTTCTTTCATATTGTGGGTCACAAAAACAATCGTATTGCCCAGTTTTTCATGTAAAGTCAAAACCAAATCCTGCAAACTGGTGCGAGAAATCGGGTCCAAGGCGCTAAAGGGTTCATCCATCAGCATAATATCCGGCTCCGCTGCTAAAGCGCGGATAATTCCAATCCGCTGTTGCTGTCCTCCTGAAAGTTCACCAGGCATTCGATTGCGGTATTGTTCCGGCTCCAAATCTACTTCTCTTAACAACTCATCCACTCGCTTTTCCCGACGCACTTTTTTCCAACCGAGCATTTCAGGAATGACTTCGATATTTTCTTTCACCGACATGGTGGGAAATAAAGCAATTTGCTGAAGCACATAGCCCATTTGCCAGCGCAGTTTTTGCAAATTGTAATCTTTAATCCGTTTATTCTTAAAATAAATATTCCCCTCAGTAGGCTCGATTAAACCATTAATCATCTTTAAAGAAGTCGTTTTGCCACTACCAGAGGGACCTACGATGACAAAGATTTCGCCTTGTTCAATGGTGATGTTTAAATCTTTTAAGACCGTTGCACTTTCAAAACGCTTCGTGACTTGTTTAAATTCGATAATCGCGGTCATCTAGTTTCCCTCCTCAATGATTTTTTCTTGTACTAAGAAATTATGGGCTACCTCAGCCGGCTGTTGTTTTTCCACATTAACCAAATAATTCATCTCAATCATCTGTTCTTCGGTAATTTTTCCTGCTAAACGATTCAAGGCTTTGATGATTTCTGGGTGCTCTTTGGAAAAATTTGCTGACAATAACGGGGCTCCTTGATATGGTGGAAAGAGTTGGCGATCATCTTCCAAGGTGACTAAGTCGTATTGCTTGATCTCACTATCTGTGGAATAAGCATCGATCACTTCCACATCCCCGGTTTGAATCGCCTGATACCGTAACGCTGGCTCCATGCTTTGCACCAAAGCGAGTTCCAAACCATATTTTTCCTGCATCCCCTTATAGCCATCACTGCGATCGATAAATTCCAAAGTAAAGCCGGCCCGTAAATCCGACTGATGGGCTACTAAATCAGAAATTTTACGAATCCCTAATTCGTCTGCTTTTTCTCGCTTCATCGCCACAGCATAAGTATTTTGATAAGCCATGGGTTCCAATAGCTCCATTTCAAACTGCTCGTCTAAAAGCTGATTGGCCAACTGATAAGTCTCTTCAGGAGAATGAATTTGGTCTTTTTCTTTTGGCACTTCCACTAGACTCTCCAATACCGTCCCCGTAAATTCAGGGTAAATATCAATTTGTTCATTTTCTAATGCGCTAAACAAAAAGCTCGTCTTCCCAAAATTTGGTTTTAAAACCACCGTCACTTGGTCATCTTCCGCTTCAATGACTTCTTTGTACATATTGATTAAAATATCCGGCTCTGAGCCTAATTTTCCGGCAATGGTTACCGTTTCTTTCGTCAATGCCTTCTTTTGAGCAACGTAGACCCCACCAATTCCTAGAAAAATCACAGCTAAAGCTATTAAGCTGACTTTCCAACTGCGGCGTTGCAAAAAACGAATCAAGCCACTAAAAACTAAAGCCAACAGTGCCGAGCAAATCGCCCCAATCAAAGTTAAGCTGGGATCATTGCGATCAATGCCTAAAAGAATAAAGGTTCCTAAGCCGCCAGCACCGATTAATGCCGCCAAAGTAGCCGTCCCAATAATCAAGACTAAGGCGGTGCGAATACCAGATATAATCATGGGCATGGCCATGGGCACTTCTACTTTGATCAATTTTCGCAGGCGTGACATACCAAAGGCCTCTGCCGCTTCTTCAATAGACGGATCAATCTCCGACAATCCGATATAAGTATTTTGAAAAATCGGCAACAGCGCATAAATTACCAAAGCAATTAACGCTGGAGTAGTGCCAATCCCGACAAAAGGAATCAGCAAACCTAACAGCGCCAGTGAGGGAATCGTTTGTAAAACACTGGTAAATTGCAAAACCACTTCGGCAATTTTCTGACGCTTGCTTAATAAAATCGCACAGGGAACGGCAATAACAATGGCAATTAACAACGCGCTTAAAGAAATGGCCAAATGCTCAAAAATCGCTTGTACTAAATCGGCTTTCCGTTCATTAAAAGTCTCCAAAATTTCTTTCATAATATCCCCTCGATTTTCTAATATACATTCAGTATAGCGAAAGCCAAGATAGCCGGCAAATGATTGAGAAATCACAAAAATGCCGCCTCCTTTAACCGGAGGCGGCATTTTTGGTTCTATAATATTTCGTGTTGGTGGAAAATCGAAGCCGATTTTCTGCCAACACTTTTTTCTCGTATTCAAATCAAA
>NZ_JBCOJC010000024.1:17934-37712 GCF_040925905.1 Enterococcus sp. 2201sp1_2201st1_C11_2201SCRN_220225 | reverse complement strand
TCCAAAGCAGGCGTGTATATGGCAACGGATTTAAATCCCACGGCTTTTTGGTGTGTGGCAGATTTGACCAATTTACCTTTTCGTAAGGCTAGCTTTGATACGGTCTTAAATATTTTTTCTCCGTCCAATTATCAAGAATTTGCACGAATTTTAAAGCCAGAAGGTCAGCTGTTAAAAGTCGTGCCCGGACCGAAATACTTACAAGAATTGCGCCAAGCCTTCTTCCCTGACGATGTTAACAAACAACAATACTCCAACCGACTTGTTCAAGAAAAATTCACAGAAGCTTATCTTTATACTGAAGAGCAAAAAATAACTTATGAATTTGACATTCCTAAAGAACTTCAATTGGATTTACTGGAGATGTCACCTTTAGAGTGGAGTGCTGAGGCGGTGCAAAAAGAAAAACTAAAAAAACATCCTTTAGAGAAAATTACCATCGACCTTTTACTCTTAAGAGGGAAAAACAGCCCATTTTGTGAAGAATTTATGATTTAATAGTTGCATTTTGACCAAAGGGGTGATATAGTTACGTCAAGTCATTTTTCATTGGTTTTTATCAGGTTCCTGTTCTGATAAAAGTTAGTGAAAAGAGCTTCACTAACGTAACAACTTGCCGTGCTTGACACCGAGTTGGTACGTTTTTTTTGCGTTAAAAAGCCCAATTTAGCTGATTTATGCTATAGTGATGGGGAATGTTCCAAGGCTGTGTTATGCCTTGGCAAAAAAGGAGCGAACATGTCATGAACCACATTGTTTTATTTGAACCACTAATTCCAGCCAATACTGGCAATATTGCCCGGACTTGCGCTGCTACCAATACCCCGTTACACTTGATTGAACCTTTAGGCTTTTCCACAGATGACAAACATTTAAAACGGGCAGGGTTGGACTACTGGCATGCAGTGGATATCCATTATCATCAAGACTTGCCTGCTTTTTTAGCTTATTTAACAGAACAAGAAAATGCCCAATTGCATTTGATTTCTAAATTTGCTCACAAAGTTTAC
The DNA here is from genome assembly GCF_040925905.1 of Enterococcus sp. 2201sp1_2201st1_C11_2201SCRN_220225. NCBI lineage: Bacteria > Bacillati > Bacillota > Bacilli > Lactobacillales > Enterococcaceae > Enterococcus > Enterococcus sp. 2201sp1_2201st1_C11_2201SCRN_220225. The sequence continues at coordinate 36,702 of NZ_JBCOJC010000024.1, read as the reverse complement.
AGCGAGGTCAATTATCAAGATGGCCAAGCGCATTTCTTTTTATTTGGCAAAGAGACTACTGGATTACCAGAGGACTTTATGCGAGAAAATGAAGAAAAATGTTTGCGAATTCCGATGAATGATGAGCATGTGCGTTCTTTAAATTTGTCTAATACGGCGGCCATGGTTGTCTATGAAGCGTTGCGTCAACAAGGCTTCCCTAATTTAGAACTGACCCATCATTACGAGCACGACAAATTAGACTAGTTTTTTATAAAGGAGAATTTGTATGGAATTGTATTTTACCCGGCACGGCAAGACGCAATGGAATTTAGAACGGCGTTTTCAAGGTAGAGAAGGGGACTCGCCATTACTGCCGGAAAGTTTGGCAGAAGTAGCTCGTCTAGGCAATCACATCGCCAACGTTCCTTTCGAAGCGGTGTATGCTAGTAGCTCGCCGCGGGCCAAACGAACGGCTGAAGAAATTATCAAACGCCTAGCCAAGCCTGCCCCCTTGTATGTGACAGATGATTTGCGGGAGCTAGGTTTAGGCACTTTAGAAGGCAAACTGATTGATGAAGTGGTACAAGATCATCCTGTCGCCATGGACAATTTGCGGCATCATTTAGACCGGTATGATCCTAGTGATTTTGGTGGAGAGTCAGTGCAAGACGCTTTGGAGCGAATTACCCAAGTTGTGGTACAAGCAGCCGCTACCCATCAAGGACCGGTATTGTTTGTAGGTCATGGCGCTTCTTTGACGGCAACGATTCAGTGGCTGATTGGCAAAGACTTAAGCGAATTACGAGCTATGGGTGGGCTTGTGAACAACAGTTTAACGATTATGGAAACAACGAATGAAGCTAAAATCCCTCCTTATCGGTTAAAAGTCTACAACGATGCGAGCTTTTTAGCGAATTCTGATGGGCGAGATGCTTTGTCTTAATTAAAGTAGGAAGGAAAAGGAGCGACAACGATGTCAGCAACAGGTGTAATTAGCGGCAAAGTAGTCGCTATTTTTTATCAAAATCCTAGCAATTTTTTTAAAGTACTGTTAGTGCAAGTGACCGAAACAAAAATGGACTACGATGAACCTGAAATTGTGATTACGGGTAGTTTTGGTGATGTACAAGAAGGAGAAGAATACCTTTTTAATGGTGAATTGGTAGATCATCCTAAATACGGTCGCCAAATGAAAGCGGAAAGCTACCAGCAAGCCCAGCCCACCTCGGCTTTAGGCTTGATTCATTTTTTTGCCAGTGATAAATTTCCCGGAATTGGCAAAAAAACGGCGGAGAAAATCGTAGACACGCTAGGAGAGCAGGCCATTGACCGCCTTTTAGATGATCCTGATGTGTTGGCGGGAGTTTCCGGATTAACCAAAGCCAAACAACAGATGATTGTGGATACGGTACGAGCCAATCATGGCATGGATCAAGTGATTGTGACGCTGACCAAATACGGCTTTGGCAGCCAGCTGGCTTTTTCCATTTACCAAACTTATAAGGAAAAGACTTTGGAGATTCTCCACGAAAATCCTTATCAATTAGTGGAAGATATTGAAGGCATTGGTTTTAAAAAAGCCGATCAAATGGCGGAAAGTATCGGCATTGCCGCAGATGCACCGCAACGAATACAAGCCTGTGTCATGAATCAATTAGCCGTTTTAGGGGCAACCACGGGAGATACTTTTGTTTCGGCTCAAGAATTGTTAGAACAGGTTTTAGAGCTTTTGGAAAGCAGTCGCCCGGTAGAAATCCAACCAGAAGCCTTGGCCAATGAAATTATCCAACTGGTGGATGCAGGCAAGATTCAACAAGAAGGAACCAATCTGTACGATAATAGTTTGTATTTTGCCGAGTGGGGGATTGCCAGTTCTATTCAGCGTTTATTAAAACGCAAGCAAGAAATTTCCTATGATGAAAAGCGCATCAAAAAAGAACTGAAAAAAATCGAGAAAAACATGGGCATCAGCTATGGAACTTCTCAAGAAGAAGCGATTCATGCGGCAATTACTTCACCATTGTTTATTTTAACCGGTGGGCCGGGGACTGGGAAAACCACGGTGATTAACGGGATTGTGAAATTATTTGCCGCGTTAAATGACATTGATTTGAGTCCTCATAATACTGGACATGAAGGCTTTCCCATCTTTCTAGCGGCACCCACTGGGAGAGCTGCCAAACGAATGAATGAAACTACGAGCTTGCCCGCGGGAACCATTCATCGTCTGCTAGGGATTAATGGTCGAGAAAAGATTCCTTCGGCAAATGCTCGGGAGTTAACTGGTGGACTGTTGATTTTAGATGAAATGTCCATGGTGGATACTTGGTTAGCCAATACGCTATTTAAAGCCATTGGCAATGACATGCAAGTGATTATTGTGGGGGATAAGGACCAACTGCCTTCTGTGGGACCGGGGCAAGTTCTGCACGACTTATTGCAAGTTGAGCAAATTCCTAAACGGGAGTTAACGGAAATTTACCGTCAAGAAGATGGCTCGAGCATTATTGCTTTGGCCCATGAGATTAAAGATGGCAAATTGCCGGAAAATTTAACCGTAAATCAAAAGGACCGTTCCTTTTTTACTTGTGATGCGTATCAAATTGAACCGGTTATCGCCCAAATTGTAGGCAAAGCCAAAGCAAAAGGTTTCACCGCTCAGGATATCCAAGTTTTAGCCCCTATGTATCGGGGACCGGCAGGGATTAACGCGATAAATAAAATGATGCAGGAAATTTTTAATCCTAATGAGGGCAATAAGCGGGAAGTTATTTTTAACGAAGTGGCTTATCGAGTTGGCGACAAGGTGTTGCAGCTGGTAAACGACACCGAGAACAACGTCTTTAATGGAGATATGGGCGTTATTGTGGGAATCACCTACGCCAAGGAATCCGAGGATAAGACGGATGAATTGACCATTGCCTTTGATACTACGGAAGTCGTCTACAAACGCAATGAATGGCAAAAAATCACATTGTCGTATTGCTGTTCCATTCATAAGTCTCAAGGTAGTGAGTTTAAAATGGTGATTCTCCCCATGGTTAGTCAGTATTCTCGAATGCTTCAACGAAACCTCTTGTACACTGCTGTGACTCGTAGTAAGGATTTATTGATTTTATTGGGAGAACCTAAAGCTTACGTTCAAGCAATCCAAAGAGAATCGTCAGTGCGGAAAACCACCTTGCAAGAGCGAATCAATGATGTTAATGGCATTTCCACTGCCTTAACGGTAAAAATTCATCAGTATGAAGACGAACTGGCCAGTGGTACACCGGGATTGGTAACTTCTTTGCCATTACCTAGTCAAGCATTGCCAAAAGCTTCGGAAGAACAAGCAACACTAGTGGTTGAAAGCCATAAGGAAAAAGAAGTAGAATATGAAAACATTGCTACAGAAACATCAACCGATGAACTTTCCCAAGTTCAAGAAACAATTGAGATGCCTAAAATTCTAACGTTAAACTTGATTCAAGAAAAAGCCATTGATCCATTAATCGGTATGGAGCAGGTCACCCCTTGGCAATTTCAAGCTTGACATAGTCAATGATAAATCAACCCCCTCGAAGTCTAACTTCGAAGGGGCTGTTTTATTTCTGATACCAAATCCACTGATTGCGAGTGGTAAAAGTAATGTCAAAAGGACGAGGAGATAGAACTTCTCCGTCAGCTTGACCGTATTGTGGCAAAGTGGAAATAATACGCAAACGACTACTAGTAAAATGATGGAAATATTTAGAAGTCGTGTGTTTTTTGCGAGCTAGTTTGATAATCAACCAAAAGAGTTTGTACATGGGAATCCGTTCCACTACTACTAAATCCAAGGAACGCTTTTCGGCTTGAGCCATGGGGGCAATTGCCACGCCACCACCAAAATAAGGGTGATTAGTAGTGGTACACAAAAAAGCTTTTTCAAAGGAATATTGATTGCCATTGGTCTCTACCAAAATTGGAAAGCCTTTTTGAGTAAAAAGTAGTTTCAAAATGGAGGAGATATAAGATAAGGAGCCAAGATTGTATTTATTCAATTTTTTCTTAGCCGTCGAATCATTGGTTGTGGCGACAATGGCAGCATCCAAACCGATGCCCACATTGTTTACTGCTACACCAGTCTCGGCTTGAATCATTTCATCGTACACTAAGGTATTGATGCTTTGAGGTTTTTTGGCTTTGACAATTTGCCAAAAAGCTTGTTCCGATTTTAAGGAAAGACCGATACCTCGAGCAAAGTCATTACCAGAACCACCGGGAATATAGGCCACGGGAACATCGCAATTTAATTGGTAAAACTCATTGATGACTTGGTGCAATGTGCCATCTCCGCCGATGACTAATAATAACGGATAGGGATCCGTGAGCTCCTGATCTTCGTCCCAGGGTACTAAAGTATGTTGGGCCAAATCACGAGCAATTTTGCGCTCATGTCCGGGGTATTGGCTAAGATGGATGGTGTGGGCAAATTTTTTATCTTCTAAGAGGGCAATGATTTTATCCCCAACTTTTTTTCCTTGACCACTGCCAGAGGCTTGATTAATCAATAAGTGAAAATGAAAGTTCATGATTCTATGTATCTCCGTTCCCAATTGTATTCGTCCATGTATTTTAACAGAGGATTTCCAGATTGGGAAGAAAAGCGCACAAAAATAGTCTAGTGAGTGGGATTAAAACTTTTACCGCTTCTGCTTCAAGGTTCTTATGTCCACTTGCTACAGTTGCTTCCGCTCACTAGACCTATTCAGTTAGTAAGGAGTTACTCAAATTCCCACGTCCCTTTACTTGTTTTTGCAAGTTCATAACAATTCTCTCCATCTGCTCATTGGCAAATGTTCTTTTGGGAATTCCTATGACCCCTTACACTTATTTTATACCATATATGGAGAATGAATGCAAGCGCTGTCAAAAAGAGGAAAATTTCTTAATAATCTTTTATAAAAGATCAGTTACACACAAAATTTGTGGCTTTTCCTGCTGATAGAGGAAGGAAAACGTAAATTAAACGAAAGAGCGCAGTAGACAGAGCGGTTTCCATTTTTGAAAATCTTTGTTATACTACAAAACGTATTTAGGGAATTTTTCCCAGCGGTTCATCAACCATCCCGCTTTACCAAAACTCGGAGAAAGAAGGAAAAATCATGCAAACGAGAACCAAACCGATGAGTAATGTAGCCACTCTGACAATCAATGCTATTATCGCAGCTTTATATGTAGTGCTCTCTTTAATTACCCCATTAGCTGCCGGACCCGTTCAACTGCGCATCTCGGAAAGTTTAAATCATTTAGTAGTCTTCAATCGTAAGTTGTTATGGGGTGTCTTTGCCGGTTGTGTAATGTATAATGCCTTGTTTGGTATGGGGATTATGGATGTTTTATTTGGGGGAGGGCAAACCCTTTTAGCGCTGACGTTAACGGCCGTTTTACAGCACAAAGTAAAAAATGCCAAGGTGCGTTTAGTTTTAAATAGTCTCTTTTTTACCGCAAGTATGTTTTTAATTGCCATTATGCTACACATTGTTAGTGATGTGCCGTTTTGGCCTACCTATGGCACCTTAGCTTTAAGCGAGTTTGCAGTCATGGTAATCACCGCACCGATTATGTATTATTTGAATCAAAAGCTGGATTTTGCGAACCGCCTTTAATCAGTTCGATAAAGTAAACAGCCTTCTTGCCACTTGCTAAAGGTGGTAAGAAGGCTGTTTTTTGATAGAAGATTTATGCTTTTCCGTGATATAATAAACAAAAAGGGGAGGGAGTATCATGGATGATTTTGAAGACTTATTTGGTTTTGATTGTGCCTTTGAAGACGATTTGGAAGATGATGCCCGCTTTTTTGAAGATGAGCTGGAGGAAGAATAAGCCTAAAAGCTCTGAAAATGGCTGCCGCCTTGACGCTCCTTTTGTTTCGTGGTAATTTAGGATGTACGCATTTTGCGTAAGGAGGAAAACAAATGGCAACTAAAAAGGCGGCTTTAGCCTGTTCTGTCTGTGGCTCCCGTAACTATTCCAAGTCTGTAAGCGAAGGAAAAAAAGGGGAACGCTTAGAAATTAATAAATTTTGTAAATATTGCAATCAATATACATTGCATCGGGAAACAAAATAAAGAAACAAGGGGGAGCAAACATGAAATTCATTAAAAGTGTTTTTGCTGAAATGAAGCAAGTAACCTGGCCAACAAAAAAAGAATTACGAAAAGATACCTTAGTCGTAATCGAAACATCCATTATCTTTGGTTTGATGTTCTTTGTAATGGATAGCGTGATTCAAGCAGTCCTAGGTCTGATTTTGAAATAATTATACTGGTATAAACCGTCAATCGGTGCTATACTACCAGTGAGGAAAAACTTCGGGGAACTGAGGTTTTTTTATTTTCCCAATGAATAGGAGAGCGAAACAATGGAATCATTTGAACGCAATTGGTACGTGTTGCATACATATTCTGGTTACGAAAATAAGGTGAAAGCAAATTTGGAATCCCGGGCCCAAAGCATGGGGATGGGAGATTATATCTTTCGAGTAGTGGTTCCAGAAGAAAAAGATACAGAAGTTAAAAACGGCAAAGCCAAAGAAGTAGTTCACAAAACTTTCCCTGGTTATGTCTTGGTAGAAATGATTATGACGGATGAATCTTGGTATATCGTCCGCAATACTCCTGGGGTAACCGGCTTTGTCGGCTCTCACGGTGCCGGTAGTAAACCAGCACCATTATTACAAGAAGAAATTAACCACATCCTACGTTCCATCGGCATGAGCACTCGCCAATCTGATTTGAAAGTGGCAGTTGGAGATACTGTGAAGATCACGGAAGGTGCTTTCTCTGGTTTAGAAGGTCAAGTGGCGGAAGTGGACGAAGAACGTCAAAAGCTGAAAGTCAATATCGATATGTTTGGTCGGGAAACCAGTGCCGAATTAGACTTTGACCAAGTAGACAGTCTATAAGTCTTGAGCTTTCTGTCATTAATGGCAAAAAGGCTACCAGTTTAAATTTTGTCCTGTGCAAAACAAAAAAAGAGCTAGAATTTTCCTATTTTAAAAGGGAAGTTCTAGCTCTTTTTTTATTTCTCTGGACTGGGAGCTAAAGCCTTTAAGAGCATTTCGGCCCAGTATTCTGTGTAATGGATATTGATTTTTTGATAAATGGCAGGATTAGTCACACCTTGAACCATAGATTCTAAGTAAATCATAATAAATTCATCGGAATATTTTAAATCGATTTTTCCTTCTTGGCGTCCTTGTTGCAAAAGTGTTGCCATGACTTCGTAGTAGCGTTGATTGTAGGCTTGCATTTTAGCAGCCAATTCTGCATCAGCTTTTTGGCTGTATTGGTTCATTAAGTCGATAAAAAATTGTTGGTCTACTTGTTCCAAATGTTTGATTTTTACTTGAGCCAAGGCCATTAATTTATCTTCAAAGGGGCGGTCTTCTTGTAGAAAATCCGTAGCTTCCATGGCTATGGTATCTAAATAATCCAAAAAAACTTGTTGGATTAACCTTTCTTTGCTGTGGAAATACTTAAAAATGGTTGCTTTTGATACGCCGGCTTCTTTGGCTACTTTATCCATCCGCACCCCTTCAACGCCCTCAGGCTGATTCAATAAAGCAAAAGTAGCGTTTTTAATAGCTTGCATTTTTTGCTGACTACGTTTTTCAAACCCGTTCATAAATGGACTCCTTCTGATCAGATTACTTCTTATTATAATAGCTAATGTTTTAAACTGCAAACAAAAAAATAGTTTAAAACAACTGAGATTTTCTTTGACTTTTACGGTAGAGAAGAATATTATTGAACTCGAATTAAGGATTTAGTTTAAAAAATCTTGTGAAATGAAATAATCAGTTAATCAGAAATGAGGAGACAAAATGGAAGAGATTGTAAAGGTTGAACATTTAGCAAAGCATTTTGGGAAATTTCAAGCGTTAAAAGATGTGAGCTTTACTGTGGAAAAAGGGCAGGTAGTAGGGTTCATTGGGCCTAATGGCGCTGGCAAATCCACCACAATCCGCACTTTGTTAGGAATTATTAAGAAAGACGGTGGTCAAGCAAAGGTTTTTGGCAAGGATGTGTGGAAAGATAGTATCGCTATCCACAAAGATTTGTCCTATGTTCCTGGCGATGTGGCCTTGTGGGGGAATTTAACTGGCGGAGAAATCATCGACCTCTTTATGAAACTTCATGGTGGAGGTGATAAAAAGAAACGAGATCAACTTATCCAAAAGTTTGAATTGGATCCTAAGAAAAAAGCCAAGAACTACTCCAAAGGAAATCGGCAAAAAGTCGGTTTGATTGCGGCCTTATCTGTGGAGTCGGAGTTGTATATTTTAGACGAACCTACTTCTGGTTTGGATCCGTTAATGGAAGCTATTTTCCAAGAAGAAATCGAACACTTAAAACATGCCGGTAAATCAATTTTGCTTTCTTCTCATATTTTAAGTGAAGTAGAACGTTTGGCCGATAAAGTGGTGATCATTCGAGAAGGCAAGGTGGTAGAAAGTGGCACTTTAGATGAAATGCGTCACTTGACTCGCTCCCAAGTCATTTTAGCTAGTACAGCAGATTTAACCTCTTTGGCAAAAATTACAGGAGTTCACGATTTTACTCAACAAGGACAACAAGCAACTTTTGCCATTGATAACCAAGAAATGAACAACTTGCTTTCAGCGGTGGCAAAAATAGACGTTACAAAATTTGAAGTGGTACCCCCAACCTTGGAAGACCTCTTCATTCGTCATTATGAAAAATAAGCATTTTGAAGTAGTGGGAAAAAGAGAGGATGACGAAGGGTGAAAGAGAAATTTGCGTTATGGGAATTATTATTTTTGAAATATTTACAGCGAGATTGGAAAAAAATCTTGCTGTGGGTGGTATTATTGGCAGGATTTTCTGGAGGGTTGGTTCCTTATTTTGAGAAAATTGCCCAAGGTGATGGCGGTGTGGGGATGTTTGAAACGATGCAAAACCCAGCCATCGCTTCCATGGTGGGACCGACTCCAGTGACCCAGGCAAGTGATTACACTGTAGGTGCCATGTATGCCCATGAAATGTTGTTGTTTTGTGGCTTGTTTGCCATGATTATGACGGCGCTACACGTAGTTGGTCATACGCGCAAAGAAGAGGATTTAGGCTTGCAAGAATTAATTCGTTCTTTTCGGGTAGGACGGCAAGCAAACTCTTTAGCGGTAATGGTAGAAATCACTTTGATTAATTTATTGATAGGCTTGGCTACGTCAGGACTGTTACTGAGTTTTGATGTAAAAGGAATTACCGGAACTGGTAGTTTGTTATTTGGTTTATCCGTAGCTTTAGCTGGTGTGTTAGGCGGCGCTTTTGCCTTGTTTTTTGCTCAAATTATGGCCACCTCTGCCGGAGCTAGCGGTGCCTCTTTAGGCTTTATTGGCTTGTTGTACATGTTACGGGGAGCGACGGATGTCTCTAATGAAAAATGGTCCATGGTAAATCCTATGGGTTGGACTTATTTGACCTATCCTTTTACGGAAAATCGTTGGTATCCATTGGCATTAGGACTGATTTTTAGCGTAGTAGTCACCTTGGTCGCCTTTTTCTTAGAAGGAAAGCGGGATTTGAATGACGGGTATTTGCCAGAATGGGAAGGCCGGGCTCAAGCGCCGAAGTCATTGCTTTCGGTACCGGGATTACTCTTACGACTCAATCGTGGGGTGATGATTGCTTGGCTGGTATCTTTTGGTGTTTTAGGAGCAGCTTATGGTTCGATTTATGGGGATATGCAGACTTTTTTGGAAAGCAATGAGCTGTTAAAAGCTATGTTTACCCATACTGGTACTTCCATTGAAGCCTCTTTTACTGCCACTATTATGATGGTAATGATGGGATTGGCAGCAATTTTACCCATTGTGATTGTCAATAAACTAGGTGCAGAAGAAAGCCGGCAACATTTTAGTCAATTGTTTTCCACTAAAGTTTCCCGAAAGCAGTTTTATGGATGGACCTTGGTCTTGGCGATTATTGCGGGGGCTTTAGGAATTTTATTGAGTGCTGGTGGTCTGGGAGCTAGTGCCCTTGCGGTGATGAATAAGGAAACTTCCATGGACTTAATGGATTTTCTAGCAGCTGGTTTTAACTACTTTCCAGTGATTTTATTCTTTACTGGATTAGCCGCCTTGTTATTAGGTTTTGCTCCAGCTTTAGGCAAATTGCTTTATATTTATTTAGGCTATTCTTTTGCTTTGAGTTATTTTGGAGGGATGCTGGACTTGCCGGACTGGGTGAGTCAAACCTCTGCTTTAAACTGGCCTAGTCAAATGCCAATGGAAGAATTTGATTTGACTATTTTTTTAGTAGTTATGATAATCAGCGTTGTCATGATTGTGCTGGGCTTAATTGGCTATCAAAAGCGAGATTTAAAAGAAGGCGCCTAAGCAAAAAAGCAGCGAACACCTGTAACGTGTCCGCTGCTTTTTTGCTATTTTTCTTCGTAATACGTGTGGAGATCAGTTAAGGCATGGGCCACTGTGGCTTGTTCTTTGCGATGATCATCTTGCCAGAGGTGGGCCAGTTGTTTTTTGACTTCCGGTTGTAATGAAGTGTAAATGACTAATTGTTCCCGCTTATCAGCTCGAGTTTGGAAATCATCAAAGACCCCAATGGCAGTTAAATCAATATTTGGCACACCCCGCATGGAGAAGATGATACCGTCTTGGTGTTTTAATTGGGCTAATGTAGTTTTCAACTTTTCAGATGACATGAAAAATAACGGACCGCTGATGTAAACCACTGACCAATTTTGCAGTTTTTCTGTTACCGGCAGATTCATGCGGGACCAGTCAATGCGATCCACGGAAATCGTAATGGCGGCACTTTTCCAAATAAAGAAAATACAACCACCGATGATTCCAATTACAATGGCAATACTTAAATCAAAAACTACGGTACAAATCATGGTGATAAAAAACAAACTTACCGCGGCCCAATTTTTCTTAGCAAATAATTCGCGAATGGTTTCCCACTCATTCATACGCCAAGCAGTGACGATTAAGACACCAGCCAAAGCCGGCATAGGAATTTGTGACATAATCGGTCCTAGGATAATCATGGACAGTAGTAGTACAAAGGCGTGTACGATACCTGTTAGCCGTGTTTGAGCGCCGGATTTTAACGCTACGCTAGTTCTAGCAATGGCGGCAGTTGCAGGGATACCACCAAAAAACGGTAAAATCAAATTGCCAATTCCTTGAGCCACTAACTCTTGATTGCTATCTAATGCTTTATTGGCCATGCGCCCGGCAGAAGCGCCACACAACAAACTTTCTACCATGCCTAATAAGGCGATGCTAATAGCAGGAAATAAAACTTCTTTAAATTGAGTTAACTCAAAAGAAAACCCTAAGCGATTCTCGCTAATTAAGCTTTGGGGGATTTTCCCCACGGTAGCTACTGAAAAATCAAAGAGCATCATTAAAGCAGTACAAATAATAATGGCTACTAAAGAAGAAGGAATTTTTTGATTCCACTTTTTGGGATAACAAAACATGGCAACGATCACTAAGACACCCATAATCAAAGTGGGAAAATTAATAGGAAAGCCTAACGTCTGATAACTAGTGAGCTTTTCAATCACATTGGAACCTTCTGAATGAACACCAAAGAGATTATCCACTTGTCCCAAAGCGATAATAATGGCGATTCCGGAGGTGAAGCCAGTAATTACCGGAGCAGGAATAAAAGAAGTTAAACTGCCTAGTCGTAAAAGTCCCGCTACTAACAATAAGCCGCCAGCTAAAAAGGTGGCTAGAAAAACTCCTTGCATCCCTTGAGTAGCTGCGATGGACATCAGAATTGCTGCCATGGCACCAGTAGGCCCAGAAATCTGATAAAAGCCTCCGGACAAGGCGCCAATGACCACGCCAGCAATCACTGCAGTAATCAAACCGGCTTGTGCATCTGCACCACTGGAAACCCCAAAGGCCAAAGCTAAAGGCAAGGCGACTGCTGCCACGGTTACACCTGCTAATAAATCCTTTTGTAATTTTCCTAGATCATACCCACTAAATTCACTTTTCAACATCTTAAAATACCCTTTAACCAACCCTCAAACTCCTTTTCATGAAAATTTCTTTACACACATGTTTCAGAGTATCACAGAATTACCAGAAAATGTATGAAATTTCACAAAATGAATAAAAAGAGTAAAAAAAGCCAGAAACCAATTTTGCGACGGCAAATTGGTTTCTGGCTTTTTTTAGTTCTGTTTTTCTAAGATTTCTTTTTGTAACCGTTGGGCAGTAGGAGTAACAGCAAGGCCACCTTCAGCAGTTTCTTTAAAGATACTTGGCATTTGCCGACCTACTTGATGCATGGCAGCTACCACTTCATCAGGAGGAATGACACTTTCTATTCCCGCTAAGGCCATATCGGCAGAAACTACTGCTTGAGAAGAACCCAGCGCGTTGCGTTTCACACAGGGGACTTCCACTAGTCCGGCTACGGGATCGCAAATTAATCCCATCATATTTTTCAAGGTAATGGCCAAAGCTTGAGCTGCTTGATGAGCACTGCCACCTTTGGCACAAACTAGGGCTGCTGCGGCCATGGCAGCAGCGGAACCTATTTCAGCTTGGCAACCACCTTCTGCTCCGGAAATCGAGGCGTTGTTGGCGATTACTAAGCCAAAAGCCCCCGCCGTAAACAGAAAATCGATTTGTTCTCTACGGCTTAGGTTTAATTGCTCGCGAAAAGCCACCAACACTCCGGCCACAACCCCTGCGCTACCAGCAGTAGGCGTCGCACAAATCAAGCCCATTTTGGCGTTGACTTCATTGACTGCAATGGCATTTCGCACCGCAGTCAGCAAAGTTTCTCCGCTAAGAAAATTGCCTGTTGTAATATATTGGTTTAGTTTTTTAGCATCGCCACCCGTTAAGCCGGTCACAGACTTCACTCCGGCCACTCCTTCTGTGATGGAATTTTCCATTACAGTGAGGTTGCGATCCATTAATTCAATGATTTGCTCACGACTGCGCCCAGTTAATTCTTCTTCGGTGGCAATCATCAGTTCTGCTACATTTGGGTAAGCCTGGCTTTGTTCTACTAATTCAGCAATTGAAAAAAACATTTAAGTTCCTCTTTTCATCGGTGTAATCAAATTTTTAATCAAAATAAGTAGCGTTGTAAATATGATCCAAAGCTTTTAAAGCAGTCAATAAATCAGAACGGGCTTCATCGGCTTCGATGATCATAATGGCCTTTTCTCCTTTTGATTCCCGGGTGACGGTCATGGTCCCAATGTTGACACCGGCTTTGGAGAAGACGTTTGTAACACTGGCAATCATCCCCGGTACATCTTCGTGGACGGTGATAAAAGTCGGCGTACCCATGGAAAGGGAAATCTTAAAGCCGTTTAACTCGCTAATTTGAATATTGCCACCACCGATGGAAATTCCAGTGACGGTCATTTTCCGATCGCCTTTTTTTAGCAACATCTTCACGGAATTTGGGTGTTCAGCTTTTTCATTACGCGGGACAAATAAGACTTCCATTCCGGATTCGTAGGCGATTTTTAAAGAATCGGGCAGGGCAGGATCATCTGGCTCCATCCCTAACAGTCCACCGACTAAAGCTACATCCGTACCGTGACCGCGATAAGTCTTGGCAAAGGATTCATAGAGATAAATATCTACGGAATCCGGCTGTTCACCAAAAATACTGCGAACGATTTTGCCAATACGAGCAGCTCCAGCGGTATGGGAACTAGAAGGCCCTACCATAATCGGCCCGATAATATCAAAGACGCTTTTATATTTCAAAGGTTCCATTTTTACACCTCATTTAATTTGTATAATTGTATAATATAGAAGAAATAAATAATTAAGGTACCATTCCAGAAGGTAGTGTACCACAGAATCATGACAAATTAGAAAGAAGCTTCTGCCGATTTGGGGATTTTTAAGAAATCCAGTAGTAGGAGAAAAATCTTGCATTTTTTTAAGAGGATGCTATAATATTTGGGTGTGTGTCAAGGAACTAGTTTCCAAAGCGTGCACAGGTAACAAAGTGGGAGGAGAAATATAGATCTCCAATACACCACATCACGGACTCAAGGAGGTATGTCTCGTGGCAAAAAAAGTAGAAAAAATCGTTAAATTGCAAATTCCTGCAGGTAAAGCAACACCAGCTCCCCCAGTAGGTCCTGCACTAGGTCAAGCGGGCGTGAATATCATGGGCTTCACCAAAGAATTCAACGCACGTACAGCTGATCAAGCAGGTTTGATCATTCCAGTTGTGATTTCTGTATACGAAGACCGTTCATTCACTTTCGTTACAAAAACACCACCGGCTGCAGTATTGTTGAAAAAAGCTGCTAAGATCGAAAAAGGTTCAGGTGAACCAAACAAAACAAAAGTAGCATCTGTTACTCGCGACCAAGTGAAAGAAATCGCTGAGTTGAAAATGGAAGACCTAAACGCAGCTGACGTAGAAGCAGCTATGCGCATGGTTGAAGGGACTGCACGAAGCATGGGGATCACTGTCGACTAATCATTGACACCCCAATTACGTAGCTTCTCAGTTGGTTCTGTATTGAAAGATATGGAAAGACGTGGGAGGTTCTACCGTTATAACCACATCAAGGAGGAAACAAAATGGCTAAAAAGAGCAAAAAAATGCAAGATGCATTGAAAAAAGTTGACAACAAGAAAGCTTACTCTGTAGAAGAAGCTGTTGCTTTGGCACAAGAAACAAATATCGCAAAATTCGATGCAACGGTTGAAGTTGCATACCGTTTGAACGTTGATCCTAAAAAAGCTGACCAACAAATCCGTGGAGCAGTTGTTTTACCAAACGGAACTGGTAAAACGCAAACTGTTTTAGTTTTCGCAAAAGGCGAAAAAGCAAAAGAAGCAGAAGCTGCTGGCGCTGATTTTGTCGGCGACGATGACATGGTTCAAAAAATCCAAGGTGGCTGGTTTGACTTTGACGTAGTCGTAGCGACACCAGATATGATGGCAACTGTGGGTAAATTAGGTCGGGTCTTAGGGCCAAAAGGCTTAATGCCAAACCCTAAAACTGGTACTGTTACCATGGACGTAACCAAAGCGGTTAACGAAGTAAAAGCTGGTAAAGTTACTTACCGTGTTGACAAAGCAGGTAACGTGCACGTACCAATCGGCAAAGTTTCATTCCCTGCTGAAAAATTAGTTGAAAACTTCAAAACAATCAATGATACTTTGGTAAAAGCAAAACCTTCTGCAGCTAAAGGGGTTTACATCCAAAATATCTCTGTAACTACTACATTTGGTCCTGGGATCCACGTGGATTCAGCTTCTTTCTAAGCTTTGACCGAAAATAACTAATTAAACTTGACTTGACTACCTTGTCTATGATAAGGTAGTCAAGGTTAAAGTTTAACCGTACCGAAGACAGTAGGTGACGCAAGTCTTAATTTCCTACCGAGGACAACGATTGAGAACAGTCAATGGTCCCTCTATGTCTACGGTGGCATGGGGTTATTTTTTTGCCCTAACCCATCAAATCTTGGAGGTGAAATACAAATGAGTGAAGCAGCTATCGCTAAAAAAGCGCAATTAGTTGATGAAGTTACTGAAAAATTCCAATCAGCCGCATCTGTAGTCGTTGTTGACTATCGTGGTTTGACTGTAGACGAAGTAACTCGTCTTCGTAAACAATTGCGTGACAGCAACGTAGAAATGAAAGTTATCAAAAACTCAATCCTTTCTCGTGCTGCCAAACAAGCAGGTCTAGAAGGTTTAGACGAAGTATTCACAGGTCCGACTGCCGTTGCATTTAGTAACGAAGATGTCGTTGCTCCTGCGAAAATCATCGACGAATTTTCAAAAGACGCAAAAGCATTAGAAATCAAAGGCGGTATCATCGAAGGCAAAGTATCTTCTGTCGACGAAATGGTCGCTTTGGCAAAATTGCCAAACCGCGAAGGACTTCTTTCTATGTTGCTATCTGTGCTTCAAGCACCAGTTCGCAATGTGGCATACGCAGTCAACGCAGTGGTGGAATCAAAAGAAGGCGACGCAGCTTAATTGCCGCGTAGCTTATCATTAAAACAAAAAAATCATCCAAATGGAGGAAATCAATCATGGCATTGAACATTGAAAACATTGTCGAAGAGCTTAAAGGCGCGACAATCCTAGAATTGAACGACTTAGTTAAAGCTATCGAAGAAGAATTTGGCGTATCTGCTGCAGCTCCTGTTGCTGCTGCTGGTCCTGCTGTTGCTGCTGAAGAACAAACTGAATTCACAGTTGAATTAACTGCAGCTGGCGACCAAAAAGTTAAAGTTATCAAAGCAGTTCGTGAAGCAACTGGCTTAGGTTTGAAAGAAGCTAAAGCAGTAGTTGACGGCGCTCCTACAGCTGTTAAAGAAGGCATCTCTAAAGACGAAGCAGAAGCATTGAAAGCTGCTTTGGAAGAAGTAGGCGCATCCGTAACAGTTAAATAATCATTATTGATTATCTAGTCCCAGAAACCTTGGTAATTCAAGGTTCTGGGGCTTTTTTGTTTTTAGAAGTAATTCACCATTTGATCAAACTAAAACAAAAGAACTGACACCTTTTTTATGGAGTGAAGACCTTAAGAAAGACAAGCATTTCCTTTTGGTAAATAAAAATCTATCCTAAGCTCTAGTAAAAGAACTTCGCCTATAAGTTCCCCCAAGAATTAAATAATGGAGAAAATGAAATATGATTGTAACACTACTAATATCTGATTGATAAATTTAAATGGTAGAATTCTCTTTGTAACGAAGAATCGTTAGGAACTAATCAAGACTTATAAATTTTAGAAAACGTCGGAGGAGCCCCTAATTGAAAAAGAAATCACTTGTTGCTTTATTGGTTTGTAGTTTAACACTAGCGTCAACACCGGTCACGGTTTTCGCTGATTCTTATGATGAACAGATCCAACAAAAAGATCAACAAATTAATAATTTGAAAAACGAACAAGCCTCAGCACAATCTCAAATCACTGCTTTGGCAAACGATATCGAAACATTGAATAGCAAGGTAGCGGAATTGGAAGCAAAAGAAACTACTTTGACCAATGAAACTTTGAAATTGCAAGATGAAATTGCAAAATTAAAAATTCGTATTGCAAAACGGCAAGATAAAATCGATGCTCAAGCTCGGGATACGCAAGTAAATGGCCAAGCATCCACTTTTATCGGTGCAGTTCTTGGTTCTGATTCTGTATCAGAAGCAATCAGTCGTGTGCAAGCAATGTCGACTTTAGTAGGTGCCAACCAAGATCTTTTGAAACAACAACAAGCAGATGAAAAAGTTGTTGAAGAAAAAGTGAAAGAAAACGAAGCGAAAATTAAAGAAGTAGCTGCCAATCAAGCTGAATTAGCAGACCAAAAGAAAGGTCTTGCCAACCAACAAGCAGAATTGGAAGTTATGAAAGCTTCACTTGCAGCTGAACAAGCTGAAACTGAAAATGAAAAGAAAGATCTACAAGCGAAGAAAGCTGCAGCTGAAGCAGAAGCGGCTCGCATTAAGAAAGAACAAGAAGCTGCTGAAAAAGCTCGTCAAAAAGCTGAAGCAGAACAAGCGGCAATCGCAAAACAAGCACAAGAACAAGCGGCGCAACAAGCAGCTGCCGCAGCAGAACAACCAGAAACACCTAGCAATTCAGGAACAACAGGTGGTTCTAGCACGGGTGCCGGTACTTCTGGTGGTACAAACTCTTCTACAGGTAGCAGCACAGAGGAACCTAGCGGAGGTTCAACTACACCATCTGTGGAAACACCATCAAACAGTGGTAGCACTGGTGGTACTGGAGTAGATCATTCCAACTCTGGTAATGCTTATGCTTACGGTCAATGTACTTGGTATGTGAAATCTGTGGCACCATGGGTTGGTACTTACTGGGGCAATGGCGCACAATGGGGTGCCTCTGCGGCAGCGGATGGTTACCGAGTAGATAGCACACCGGAAGCAGGCGCAGTTGTTGTCTTCGGCGCTGGCCAAATGGTTGGTGACTGGCAAGCAGATGGAACTTACGGCCATGTCGGTTATGTTCAATCTTACAATGCTTCAAGCAATACCATTACCATGACTCAAGGCGGTATGGGCTTCTCCACACCAGGTGGTCCAAATACTCAAACTTTAAGTGCATCTGGCTTACAATATATCCACCGTTACTAAGATACAAAAAAGAGATCCGTTATGGGTCTCTTTTTTTGTATCTATTTTAATAGGGACGAATCACATCAAAAGTATCACCTAGTGTGCCATAAGTATTACCAGCTAAGCGGGCAATAGGACCCAGTTCTTTTGGTAAAATATATTGACGGTTTTCATCAAAGACGGACTCGTCAAAGGTATAATGCAACACTTCTAAAACAAAGAGGTCGCTAGTAATTCGCTCTTGGTGATCCAGGACGGGAACATGTTGATGGAGTCGGACTTCTAGTTTAATGGGTGCTTCTTTAATACCGGGAACTGCAACTTTTTGGCTGTCGCTTAAAGTTAGCGAACTATCGGTCAGCTCGCTTATTTCAGGTGGTAGCGAAGCGGCACTTTGATTCATGTCGTCCAAGATGCTGTCACTTACAATATGGATTACTCCTTCTTTTTGAGTGCGTAAGTTGTGAGCAGTATCTTTTTCCATTCCTTGACGGCGATTGATGGAAAGACTGAGCAAAGGGGGATTGCTGGCTACCACATTGAAATAACTAAAAGGAGCAGCGTTGATTACGCCTGTTTTGACATTTTGGGTGGTAATCCAGGCGATAGGTCGAGGAATGACACTGCCGGTTAAAAATTTATAGTTCTGTTGTGCGGTTAATTGG
>NZ_JBCOJC010000024.1:16579-17784 GCF_040925905.1 Enterococcus sp. 2201sp1_2201st1_C11_2201SCRN_220225 | reverse complement strand
GTTCGTAGCTTTCATCTTGTAAAAAGCCCGGACCATCCGTTGCCAATTCAAAGAGAATATGAGGGCCAGCTAAGAAGTACTCTGATTGGAAATAAAAGCGATCTACAAAACCAGAGCTTCGATAGTTTAATTCATTTAAACGATCAATCCAGTAGCGGAGAGCTTCTTGATCGATTACCCGCAGTGCTAAATGATGGACATTGCCATAACCTTCCAAAGCAGGGGGCAAATCTTCACGATAATCCACTAAGATGGTGGCGCCATTGCCTCCTTCTCCTACTTCAAAGTGATGCAAACTCCCTTCAGCAGGAAGAGTTTCTTTAAATCCTAACACGTTCACTAAAGTATCTTTCATGTCTTCAAACTCACTTACTGTGACCATTACAGGGCCAAGGCCACTAATGGCATGGTTAGGATCTACGTTGCTTTTTTTCCAAGGGATTCCAGCTGCCATACCATGATTGTTTTCATCAGAGACTAGCTGCATTAGTTGGTTGTCAAAATCATTGAATTCCAAATAACGTTTGCCAAAACGACTGCGGATTTCTCCATGGTCAACACCCAGGTCATCGAAGCGTTGCAACCAATATTCTAATGAAGCATCACTGGGTACCCGAAAACCAGTCCGGGAAATCGTATTGGTTCCTTTAGTACCTTTGCCAATGCCCGGAAAAGCAAAAAAGGTCATATCGGTGCCGGGACTGCCTAAATCATCTGTAAAATAGAGGTGATACGTTTCAATATCGTCTTGATTGACGGTCTTTTTAATTAAGCGCAGACCTAAAATGTCGGTGAAAAAGCGATAAATTTTTTTTGCACTTGAGGTCATAGCGGTCACATGGTGTAGTCCTTTGATTTCTGTATCCATAATAGTCAGCTCCTTTAACTTACTAAATGTAAGTATAAAGAAAGAAAATGGATTAGGCAATTAACTTGTCTTGCAACTTAAAGGAAACATTAGGCTCAAAAAATCGGTGGAATAACAGATTACTTAACTTACTAAAGCACTGAGACTAGACGTTCGCTGTTTTTTGAGGCAAACTAAAGGATAAGAAATGGGAGAAAGGAAGATGAGTGTGAGTAAAATCGGTTTTTATGGTACAGGAAATATGGGGCAGGCCATGATGAAAGGCTTGGTAAAAGCAGGCATTTATCAGCCGGCAGAAATTGTAATCTATGACACCTATGAACCAATTAGAGAAAAG
>NZ_JBCOJC010000024.1:0-16429 GCF_040925905.1 Enterococcus sp. 2201sp1_2201st1_C11_2201SCRN_220225 | reverse complement strand
CTACTGAACAAAGTCTGGTTTCTGTGGCAGCAGGAATTTCCATTGCTAAAATTCAAGAACTGTTGTCTCCAGCGCATAAAATTTTTAGAGTGATGCCCAATACTCCGGCATTAGTCGGGGAGGGAATGTCGGCGATTGCCCATAACCAGCAAGTTTCTGAATCAGAAATTGCTACTGTATTGGCGGTGTTTAACAGTTTTGGAAAAGCAGAATTAGTTCCTGAAAAATTAATTGATGCTGTGGTGGGAGTTTCTGGCTCTTCACCAGCTTATGTCTATCTCTTTATTGAAGCTTTAGCTGACGGAGGGGTAATAGAAGGAATGAGTCGAGAGCTGGCCTATGAGTTTGCCGCTCAAACGGTTTTAGGGGCGGCCAAAATGGTGTTGGAAACAAAGGAACATCCCGGAGCGTTAAAGGATATGGTGACCTCTCCTGGGGGAACGACCATTGCAGCGGTGAAAGAATTGGAAGATCGTGGCTTTCGTAGTGCAGTGATAAATGCCGTGCAAGTAGCGGCTCAAAAAAATCGAGAGATGGCTTAAATTCTTTCTTATTTCTATTTTTGCCAGGGAGCTGACTTTTTTCAGAAGTCAGCTCCCTGGCTTTTTTAATAATTCTAAACTAGTAAAAGGGAGAACTTCTTATTCGCTAAGAGGGGTACTCTTAGTTTGGATTTTCCACTGGCATTTTTTACGGATTTTTCAATAGATATTGGATAAAAAAGCTTTTTGATTAAAGATTGTGAATAAAAGGATAAACTCATGGAAAATATAGGCAATGTCGTTGCTTATCATTCTCAATTAGCGTAAAATGAATGAGAATTGAAAAGATTTGGAGGGAAAAGCATGTCCACATTAGAAATCAAGAATTTACACGTATCCATTGAAGACAAAGAAATCCTAAAAGGGGTGAATTTAACCCTGAATACCGGTGAAATTCATGCCATTATGGGGCCGAATGGTACAGGGAAATCCACATTATCTGCGGCGATTATGGGCAATCCTAACTATGAAGTAACACAAGGAGAAATCCTGTTAGACGGGGAAAATGTATTGGAAATGGAAGTTGACGAACGAGCACGTAAAGGTCTCTTTTTAGCGATGCAATATCCTTCTGAAATTCCTGGGGTGACCAATGCGGAATTTATGCGGGCGGCCATTAATGCCAAACGTCCCGAAGAAGACAAGATGAATGTTATGCAGTTTTTAAAGAAATTAGATAAAAAAATGGCCTTACTAAACATGCCTGAAGAAATGGCGGAACGTTACTTAAATGAAGGCTTTTCTGGCGGGGAGAAAAAACGCAACGAAATCTTGCAACTCCTAATGTTGGAACCAAGCTTTGCCATTTTAGATGAAATTGACTCCGGTCTTGATATCGACGCTTTAAAAGTCGTAGCAAAAGGGGTTAATGAAATGCGTGGAGACAACTTTGGCTCATTGATTATCACTCACTACCAACGTTTGTTAAACTACATCACGCCAGATGTGGTGCACATTATGATGGACGGTCGCGTCGTGATGACTGGGGATAAAGACTTGGCAAAACGTCTCGAAGCGGAAGGCTACGCGGGTATCAGTGAAGAACTAGGTATTGAATACAAAGAGGAAGTCTAAGGAGGCCTGAGATAATGACACAATTAAAAGATTATCAAAAGGCTGTGGAATTATTTTCTGCCACCCAAGAAGAACCACAATGGCTCTTAAACCGACGAAAAGCAGCATTGGCTCAAGTGGATGAATTGAAATTGCCTCATATCGATCAAGTGCGCTACCGCAACTGGCCACTTTTTGACGTCAATGAGGATACGATGGAAGCTTCTGAATTACCAGATTCCATCGGTGTCATGGCCTTTGATGCAATGAATGATCATCCATTGTTGGTACAAGCGGGTGGCATAACCGTGGCTGAACAACTGCCTCAAGCGTTGATTGAAGCAGGGGTGATTTTCACCGATTTGTTTACCGCCGCAAAAGAACACAGCGACTTAGTAGAAGCTTATTTTATGAATCAAGCAGTGAAATTTGATGAAGATAAGTTGACGGCGGCGCACGTAGCGTTTCTAAACAGCGGTGCTTTTCTTTATATTCCTAAAAACGTGGTATTGGAAGAGCCAGTAGAAGCTGTCTTCCAACAAATAGGCGACAGCCATTTCTTCCATCATGTTTTGATTGTGGCGGAAGAAAACAGCCAGTTTAATTATTTGGAACGTTTTATTAGCCCAGAAGGCCAAAGCAGCAAACGCCCAGCAAATATTGTAGTGGAAGTAATTGCTAAAGCCGGCGCTCAGATTAAATATTCGGCAGTGGATCGTTTAGGTAAAAACTTGACCACTTATTTAAATCGCCGGGGGCATATCGCAAAAGACGCCACCATTGATTGGGCCATTGGGGTCATGAACGATGGGGATATCGTAGCAGATTTTGATACGGACTTAATTGGCGACGGCGCTCATTCTGAATGTAAAGTCGTAGCGATTTCTTCCGGTACCCAAATGCAAGCCATTGATACTCGAGTGACGAATATTGGCAAACACTCAATCGGGCACATCTTGCAACACGGGGTAATTCGCGATCACGCTGCTCTAGTCTTTAACGGCATTGGGCATATCCTCAAAGGAGCCAAGGGTGCTGACGCCCAACAAGAAAGTCGGGTGTTGATGCTTTCCGATGGTGCCAGAGGAGATGCTAACCCAATTTTATTGATTGATGAAAATGAAGTAACCGCTGGACACGCAGCTTCTGTGGGCCGGGTAGATCCGGATGAAATGTATTACTTAATGAGCCGTGGTTTACACAAAGAAGAAGCCGAACGCTTGGTTATCCGTGGTTTCTTAGGCTCGGTAATCACTGCCATTCCTATGAAAGAAGCCCAAAATGAGTTTATTGACGTCATTGAAGGGAAGTTGAACGCATGATTGATGCCAAAAAAATCCGCAAAGACTTTCCCATCTTGGATCAAATCGTGAACGATGAACCTTTCGTTTATTTGGACAATGCGGCTACGACTCAAAAGCCTCAAGCCGTTTTAGATACTTTAACTCACTATTATCGTCATGACAATGCCAATGTCCATCGCGGCGTGCATACCTTAGCTGAGCGGGCCACAGCAAATTATGAAGATGCCCGAGAAAAAGTACGTCAGTTCATTAATGCCAAAGAAACGGCAGAAGTACTTTTTACTAGGGGAACTACCACCAGCTTAAATTGGGTGGCTCAAAGTTTTGGTGATGCCTTTATCAATGAAGGGGATGAAATCGTGATTTCCTACATGGAACATCATGCCAACATCATCCCTTGGCAACAATTGGCGATGCGTAAAAAAGCGAAATTGATTTACATCGACATTACGCCTGAGGGTCATTTGGATCTGGAAGATGCCAAAGCGAAAATTAATGCCAAAACGAAAATCGTCTCCATTGCTCACGTTTCCAATGTGTTAGGTGGAATTAATCCCATTGAAGAATTAATCAGTTTGGCTCATTCGGTAGGAGCCATCATGGTAGTGGACGGAGCTCAAGCGGTTCCCCATATGCCGGTGGATGTGCAAGCCTTGGATTGTGATTTTTATGCGTTTAGTGGTCATAAGATGTGTGGTCCGACTGGTATCGGTGTTTTATATGGCAAACGCAAATGGCTTGAACAAATGGAACCGGTGGAATTTGGCGGCGAGATGATTGATTTTGTCAATCTCTACGACAGCACGTGGAAAGAATTGCCTTGGAAATTTGAAGCGGGTACACCTAATATCGCTGGCGCTATTGGACTAGGTGCTGCCATTGATTACTTGTCAGACATTGGCATGGAAAAAATCCATCAATATGAACAAGAACTGGTGAATTATGTCTTACCTAAATTGACAGCGATTGAAGGGGTGACTGTGTATGGTCCCCAAAATCCAGCAGAGCACACCGGAGTAGTAGCATTTAATCTTGCCGGGATTCATCCTCATGACGTGGCTACAGCTTTAGATATGGAAGGCGTCGCGGTACGAGCAGGCCATCACTGCGCTCAACCTTTATTACAATATTTACAAGTTCCGGCAACCGCCCGAGCTAGCTTTTATTTTTACAATACAAAAGAGGATGCTGATCGATTAGTAGCGGCAATCCTCGCGACAAAGGAGTTTTTCCAATATGGCTCTCTCTAAATTAGACAATTTATATCGCCAAGTAATTTTGGACCACTCCAGCCGGCCCCATCATCATGGGACACTGGGCAAGTCCACTTTAACGGTTGAAATGAACAACCCGACTTGTGGGGATGTGATTCATTTGGAATTGGAAGTAAAAGACGGCATTATTGAAGACATCGCCTTTGATGGTAGTGGCTGTTCTATTTCTACAGCTAGTGCTTCCATGATGACCGATGCAGTCTTGGGCAAATCAGTGGATGAAATTGAAGATTTAACATTGTTGTTTTCTGATTTAGTCCAAGGAAAAGAAGTCCCTGAGGCTGAGCGTTTAGGGGAAGCAGAAGTTTTAGCTGGAGTAGCGAAATTCCCTGCTCGTATTAAATGTGCCACTTTGGCTTGGAAAGCTTTGAACAAAGCGGTCAATAATGCAGAGAACGTAGCCGAAAGCGGAAATATCCAAAAACACGACGAGGAGTGATGAAAATGACTGTACCTGAAACAGAAGAATACAAATACGGATTTCATGATGACGTCAAACCCGTCTATACAACTGGGGATGGCCTTTCCGAAGAGGTTATCCGCAAGATTTCCGCAGCTAAAAATGAACCAGAATGGATGCTTGATTTTCGTTTGGAATCCTTGAAAATTTTCAACGAATTGGAAATGCCTCCTTATGGTCCCGATTTATCAGAACTAGATTTTGATAAGATTAATTACTTTATCCGCTCTAGCGATAAAAAAGCGCGTAGCTGGGATGAAGTCCCTGAAGAAATCAAAAATACTTTCGAGCGCTTAGGAATTCCAGAAGCCGAACGGGCCTATCTTGCCGGTGCTTCTGCCCAATATGAATCGGAAGTAGTTTACCACAACATGAAAGAGGAATTTGAAGAACTAGGGATTATCTTCACCGATACAGATACCGCGCTACAAGAATATCCCGAACTCTTTAAAGAATACTTCGGGACATTAGTACCGCCTCGTGACAATAAACTTGCTGCTCTAAATTCAGCGGCGTGGTCTGGTGGAACCTTTATCTATGTACCAAAAGGCGTTCGTACGGAAATTCCCATCCAATCCTACTTCCGAATCAATTCTGAAAACACCGGACAGTTTGAACGGACGTTAATTATTGTGGACGAAGGGGCCAGCATTAACTACGTGGAAGGCTGTACCGCACCGACTTATTCTAGCGATTCCTTACACGCGGCAGTCGTAGAAGTCTTCGTTAAAAAAGATGGCTATATGCGCTATACTACCATCCAGAACTGGTCAAATAACGTCTACTCCTTAGAAACCAAGCGAGGCGTGGCCTATGAAAATGCCACTATGGAATGGGTAGATGGCAACCTAGGTTCCAAAGCTACCATGAAATACCCGAGTGTCTACATGAACGGCAAAGGGGCTCGTGGTACCATGCTTTCCATTGCGGTCGCAGGTAAGGGAATCGTCTTAGATAACGGGGCACGCATGATTCACAATGCGGAAAATACTTCTTCTACCATCATTTCTAAATCAATTTCTAAAGACGGTGGCGAAGTGGATTACCGAGGTGAAGTACGCTTTGCGGAAAACTCCGCCGGTTCAAAATCCCATATCGAATGCGACACCATCATCATGGATGACCTGTCCAAATCCGATACGATACCTTATAACAAGATTCTAAACCACGATGTTACTTTGGAACACGAGGCTAAAGTCTCCAAAATTTCTGAAGAACAACTTTTCTACCTCATGAGTCGCGGTCTTTCTGAACAAGAAGCTACCGAAATGATCGTCATGGGCTTTGTAGAACCATTTACAAAAGAATTGCCGATGGAATACGCGGTGGAAATGAACCGCTTGATTAGTATGGAGATGGAAGGGTCTGTGGGGTAAAACCAATAAGAGGGCTAGGAAAGGCTGTGTGAAGCCAATCCTAGCTTTTTTGTTTGGGGTGAAAGAGAAATTCCTATCCAAAAGCCAATATGTTTCTCGGAAATTCTAATAATAAGTTGATTCATAAATGATGTTTTTTTTATATTCTGGGTGACTAGATCTTTCTTAGACTATGAGTTCAATATTACTAGTTGATTCTTTTGCTCGTTGACTGGTTGTTAAGAGTTTTTTGTGGAATATTTGATGAATATATTTCACAACAGATTTGTAAGTGATATCATTAAACTGTAATGAAAAATTCGTTGTTAAATTGAAAGGAGAATAGTGGATTGAGGACGTTTCGTTTGAAAGTGGATGTTCTTTTATCTGACGAAACAAGTCAAGATGAAATAAAAAAACGTAATAACTGGATATTTTGGGCTTTTAAGGGAGGCGTGGCAATACTAAAACTTATCCACAAGTTTTTTTGAAAGGGTATTCATCTATTGCTGATTGATTGGCTGATAAAATTCGGCCAATCAATCTGATGACGAACAGTTCATGTACAATCCAAATTACAAAAAAGGAGGACAGTTCATTGGTGTATATTGCTCACTTTAGAAAAGAAGATGGTGTGGAGCAGCCACTTTCTTTACACTTGCGAGAAGCTGCAGAGATAGCTCAGGAAAATGGACGTAACTTGGGCATTCCAACTGTCTGCTACTTGGCTGGTGTTTTACATGACAGCGGAAAATTTACGGAAAAATTCCAAACCTATCTCTTAAAAGCAAAGGCAGGAGATGAAGTAAAGCGTGGGAGTGTCGATCATTCAACCTATGGAGGAAAGTTGATCCGATCACAAAAAGCTCAATCAAAGTATGAAATGATGGCAATGGAAATGATTGCAAATGCTATCTTTGCTCACCATCGTCCCGGGGGGCTGCTCGACTTTATTTCTGGTGAGGCAGATGCAACATCACCGTTTACCGAACGTTATATGAAAGAAGATTTACCAGAATTTGAACAGGTGAAAGAACGATTTTTTCAAGAAGTTTTGTCTGAAGAAAAATTACACTCACTTTTAGTACAAGCAGGTCGAGAACTGGAGCAACTAGCAAAAGAGCATGGTCGAATCAACCGAACAGATCAATTTTATCTGTTAAAAATGGTATACAGTGCTTTATTGGATGGAGATCGGCGTAATACACAATTGTTTGAGATAAATACTATACCTAAAAAAGAAAACCGAAGAGAGTTATTTGAAACGCTTAGTCAGCGCTTGGAGTCAACTTTTGTCAGCTTTAAAAAAGGTTCGAAAACTGGGATTAATCGTTTGCGACAAGAAATGGCAAATGCTTGCTTAGAGGCAAGTCAACGTCCAACTGGTATTTATTCTTTATCTATTCCCACTGGGGGAGGAAAAACGTTAAGCAGTATGCGCTTTGCCTTGAATCATGCCCTTGCTCATGGGAAAAAAAGAATTATTTATATTATTCCTTATAGTTCAATCATTGAGCAAAATGCAGCAGTTTTTCGTAAAGAATTGGAAGATGTAAACCATGAATTGATTCTTGAACACCATGCTAATCTTGTGAGGGATAGCGAGGATTGGTCAGAAGACAACGAAAGTAAACAAGCATTAATGCAAGATAATTGGGATAGTCCAATTATTGTCACTACCATGGTGCGATTCTTGGAGAATGTTTATGGTGGCTCTACCCGTAACCCAAGGCGAATTCATCAATTGCTAGACAGTGTATTGATTTTCGATGAAATTCAATCTTTACCTCCTAAATGTCTTTCCATGTTTAACAGTTTGCTTAATTTTCTGAAGGAGTATGGGAATACAACTACTCTTTTGTGTACAGCTACTCAACCTACACTGGCTAAACGAAAGCTACCTTTAAATTTAGAGGCAGATGCGGAATTTGTTCCCAATCTGGAGGTTACTAGTCACGCTTTTGAGCGAGTAAGAGTAGTAGATCAGAGAAAAAAGAGTGGTTGGACTGCAGAGGAACTTAGTGATTTTGCGCAAAGCATCGTCAATAAAGAGCACAATCTTTTAATGATTTTAAATACGAAGAAGGCAGTCAGGGAAGTTTATCAGCAATTAAAAAAAGCTAACCAAGTCGTTTATCACCTTTCCACAGCCATGACACCAGCTCATCGAAACTTAGTTTTAGAGGAAATACGCGTTGCATTGAAAGCAAAAAAATCACTAATTTGTATAACCACGCCATTAATCGAGGCTGGAGTGGATATCAGTTTTTCTTGTGTAGTTCGGTCTATTTCAGGACTGGATTCTATCGCTCAAGCAGCAGGGCGCTGCAACCGGAATGGTGAATCTGCCACACCGCAACCAGTTTATTTAGTTAATCCAATGAAAGAGTTAGAAAATATTGACAAAATGACTGAAATAAAAACCAAAGTAGCAATTACCAATACACTTCTAAATGATCGATTGTTTTTAAAGGATGATTCCAGTTTGCTGAATTTACAATTGATGGCGAAATTTTTTGATGGATACTATGATCAAGTGGAAAAAACGGGTGAATCAGAATATCTGTTTAATGGCGGTTCTCAGCGCTTATTCGACTTAATGCAGAAAAATAATAACCGCAAGTCCTTTTATCGCACGAGTAAGAATGAAGAAGTACCTACCTTTTTAGTCAGCAGTAGTGCTACTATTGCTAAACATTTTAAAGTCATTGACCAACAAGGAGAATCCGTATTAGTAGCATATGGTGATGGAGAAGAGATGGTAGGAGATTTGTTAGGTGCAGCTCCAGTTATTTTAGATAAGAAATGGTATCAAAAAGCCCAACAAAATAGTCTCAATCTTTTTAGACACGAGTTTGATCAATTGGTTCGTGATGGCATGATAGTACTAACGAATGAGGGTGTCTATGTATTACTGAAACCTGCCTATGATGGAGAATACGGATTAAATATTCAAAGTGATTCATTATCCAGTTATGGTTTTTAGCATATATTTGATTATGAATTGATGTGAGTTAATTTATGTGATTAGATAAAATTATATGAGGGGAGGAGTTTGTTTGAGAAATCAAATTTGTTTTCGAGTTTACGGAAAATATGGTTTGTTTACAGATCCTTTGACAAAACTTAGCGGTGAGAAAAGCTCATATCCAGTGCCGACTTACCAAGCATTGAAGGGAATTGCAGAGTCAATTTATTGGAAACCAACCATTATCTATATTGTGGATGAGGTACGAATTGTAAATCCAATTCAAATGGAATCCAAAGGGATGCGCCCTTTAGTGTATAACAAGCTAGATAGTAGCAATCTAGCATATTATAGCTATTTGCGAAATCCTGTCTATGAAGTCAAAGTACATTTTGAATTTAATAAAAATCGCCCTGATTTACGGAAAGATTACAATGAAAATAAGCATTATCAAATTTTAAAACGTTCTTTATCTAAGGGAGGCCGTCGAGATATTTTTTTGGGAACAAGAGAATGTCAAGGGTATGTAGAGCCTTGTGAGTTTGGTAAAGCACCAGGAGCCTATGATGAAGATAAAAATCCGCAATTTTTTGGGACGATGGTCCACGGACTAGATTATCCAGACGAAACAGGAATCGATGAATTGCGGGTTCGATTATGGCAACCTAAAATGGAGAAAGGGGTGCTTGTATTTCCTCGCCCCGAAGATTGTCCAATTGTGCGTACTTTGCATAGTATGACTGCCAAAGAAATTCGATTAGAAGATATTCAAACAGCTGATTTGTTACTAGATGAATTGGAGGCTGATTCACTATGACTTGGTTGGCTGATTTATACGAAACTTATGAAGATAATTTAGATCAGGTGGGTCAAACGCTGATTCGAAAAAATCAAAGCTTTTCGTTGTTGCCCGTTGGTCATGCCTATCGAGATGTTCAAATTGAAGTCCAAGTAACACCAGAGGGCAATTTTTATGGAGCTCGAGTATTGAGTAAAGGAGAAGCTCCTACGATAATTCCAGTGACTGAAAAGTCAGTGGGAGGGAGAACCAACAGCCCTGTCCCCCACCCGCTACATGATAATTTAAAATATGTTGCTGGAGATTTTGAACATTATGTGGAAACAAAAGGAAAGAAACCGACACCCCATGAACTCTATATGAATCAGTTAAAACCTTGGGCGCAAAAAAACAACCGAATTAAAGGGATTTACCATTATTTGAAGAAAGATAGTCTCATTAAAGATTTAGTGAAGGCAAAAATTCTTTACGTAGATAAATCAGAAAAATTGATTCTCAAGTGGACTAAAGAAATGACGGAAGAGAATGGACTTAAACCAGAGTTGTTTAATGTTTTAGCAGGAACGCAAGATTCAGCTATGGTGCGGTTTACGGTTCATGAACCAGGCGTAATCACTGAGACTCCGATTTGGGAAGATCCTGAGATTCAAAAATCCGCAATTGAAGAGTTTTCAGAAGGGCAAAGTGGTATCGATTATATAACTGGATCAACTACTAGAATAACAGGATCTCACGCTTCTGGATTACGCTATGCCGGCGATTCAGCAAAACTAATCTCAGCCAATGATGAAACAAATTTTACTTATCGAGGACGGTTTATTGATAAAGCTGAAGTGGCCTCAGTCAGTTTCGAGGTATCGCAAAAAGCGCATAATGCTTTAAAATGGTTGATTACAAAGCAAGGGATTATTCGAGATGGGCGAGTGTATCTCGTATGGGGACCTGATTTGCCAGAAACTCACACTCCTTTAGCTGGAGGAAATGAGTTTGTAGATGATGACGAGCTAGAAGATGATTTTGGCAGTATAGTGGATCGAACTCAAGAGGAGTTTGCCAAAGAGCTAAAAAATAGTATATACGGTCCTCATAAAGAATTAATGACTTCAGCTAAAGTAAATATTATGATTTTAGATAATGCTACTAAAGGAAGAATGGGAATTTTATATTACAATTCCACCAATCAAAAACAGTATTTGGAACGAATTGAGCAGTGGCAACAGTACTCAGCTTGGCGTCATACTTATTTTAAGGATAAACGGCCGTATCACTTTTACGGCGCACCAAATCTTTATGAGATTGCAAAAGCGGCTTTTGGGGAGAATGCAAATGATAAAGTTTTGAATAATACGACCACTGCTTTATTTACCTGCGTTGTTGAAGGAAAAAAAGTTCCCTTTGATTTGGTGAGCAAGCTCAGCCATCGAGTTTCCAATCCCCAAAGTTTTGACCAACCTTGGCAGTGGCGTAAAGCTTTGGGTATTGCTTGTTCTATGACAAATCATTATTACTTTAGAGCAAAAGGAGGATGTCCTGTGAGTCTTAACAAAGAAAGTGAAGAACGAAATTATTTATTTGGCCGGCTGTTAGCAGTGAGTCATGTTTTAGAAAATGAGGTCCTAAAGGCACAAGGCGCTTCAGCTCGTGCAACAAATGCTGAGCGTTATATGAATGCTTTTAGTATGCATCCTGTCAAAACCTGGATGATTATCCGAAAAAATCTTCAACCCTATTTGAATCGCTTAAATGCGGGTAAGAAAATTTATTATAGCAAATTGTTTGACGAAATTATGAATCAATTTGATGAAAAAGGATATACGGATAAAGCATTGGATGGGCGATATTTATTAGGGTATTACAGTCAAGAATATGACATCTATCATAAGGCAACTACAGGGGAGGAAGAATAAATGAGCTTGCAAAACAAATATGATTTTAAAGTGATTTTTTCAGTAAAAAATGCAAATCCTAATGGTGATCCATTGAATGGAAATCGGCCAAGACAAGATTTTGAAGGATACGGAGAAGTATCTGATGTGGCAATCAAGCGAAAAATTCGCAATCGCTTGCAGGACATGGGGGAAAGAATCTTCATCCAATCCAGTGATCGAACAGATGATGGCTTTACTAACTTAAAGGATCGATTAGAGAGTATTCCTGAGTTAAAGAAAATCTTGAGAGACAAGAAAAAAGCCGATGTGAATGCTTTTGCTAAACTTGCTTGCGAAAATTGGGTTGATGTACGTTCTTTTGGACAAGTATTTGCTTTTTCTGGCACGCAAGTATCAGTAGGAGTTCGCGGACCAGTTTCTGTTCAGCTAGCAGAAAGTGTGGAGCCTGTAGAAATTAATTCTATGCAAATTACGAAGAGTGTAAACTCAGTTCCTGGAGATGGTAAAGGTTCAGATACTATGGGCACTAAACACTTTGTTACCCAAGGCTTGTATGTCTTTAATGGAAGCATTAATCCTCAACTTGCTGAAAAAACTGGATTCACAGATGAAGATGCAGAAAAGATTTTAGAAACGTTGAAATCATTATTCGAAAATGATGCTTCTTCTGCACGACCAGAAGGCTCTATGGCAGTTGAAAAGGTATACTGGTGGAAACATCCAAGTAAGACAGGTGCACATCCTTCAGCTAAGGTTCATCGCTCTGTTACTCTCACGAAAAAAGAAGCTGTTGATGTACCTCATAGTATTGAGGATTACGACATTGAGATAACATCATTAGAAAATTTACCAGTTCAAGAATTTGATGGCATCTGATTATGTATACAGAAGATGATTTCTTAATGATTTCTGGAATTCAACATTTTATCTTTTGTAAACGACAGTGGGCTTTAATTCATATTGAGCAGCAGTGGGCAGAAAATGTTTTGACGGTAGAAGGAAGTCAACTTCATCAAAAAGTGGATCAGCCACAATTACGCGAAAAAAGAAATGACCGGATAATTGTTCGTGCTTTGCCGGTTCATTCTAGAGAACTTGGAATTAGTGGAATCTGTGATGTGGTGGAATTTATTCGAGATCCTGCGGGTGTTTTAATTCCAAAATATCAGGATACCTTTCGAGTTAATCCAGTGGAATATAAGCATGGAAAAAAGAAGCCGGATGTTAGCGATGAAATGCAAGTGGTAGCCCAAGCGTTTTGCTTAAACGAGATGCTTGCGGCAGAAGTTAGCAAAGGAGAACTGTTTTATTTCGAAACTCGAACCAGACAGCCAATCCAGATTACAGAAGAAAAAATCGGACAATTACGAGCTATCACAAAAGAAATGCATGATTATTGGAGAAAGCGCTGGACACCAATCGTAAAAATTGCACCAAAGTGTCAACGTTGCTCACTGAAAGAGGTTTGCTTGCCTGTCTTGTCTAAAAAAGAAACTGTAGCAACGTACATGAAGCGGAGGTTATCAGAATGAAGAAACTATTAAATACAGTCTTTATTACAACTCCTCACTTGTACTTGCGTTTGGATGGTGCTAACTTGGTGGTGTGTGATGAGGATACTAAAATTGGACGAATTCCGTTACACAATTTAGAAGGGATTGTTACAAATAACTATGTAGGTATGAGTCCGGCATTGATGGCAGATTGTATGAAGCGAAATATTGCAGTCTCTTTCCTAACCAGTAGTGGGAAATTTCAATGTCGAGTAGTTGGTCCAACCTTTGGTAATGTTTTACTACGAAAAAAACAATACTGTATTTCAGAATCAGAACCGGAAAGTCTAAAAATTGCTAAAAATTTTATTGTAGGGAAACTTTTTAATCAACGTTGGCAACTGGAACGTTTTACTCGTGATCATTCATTGAGAATTAATCAAGACTTATTTAAACAAGTATCTCAGGAATTAAAAGAAGGAATTCAATTCATTGTGAATGAAGTTTCGGATTTAGATACTTTGCGAGGTGTGGAAGGACAATTAGCTAGTCGCTATTTTTTCGCTTTTGACCAGATGATTCTGCAGCAAAAGGAACATTTCAAATTTAACGGACGCAGTCGTAGGCCTCCCTTGGATTCTGTAAATGCGTTACTATCGCTTGCATATACATTATTAACTCATGATTGTGCAGCTGCTTTAGAATCAGTAGGATTAGATCCTTATGTCGGATTTATGCATCAGGATCGTCCTGGTCGCCTATCTTTAGCTTTGGATATAGTCGAGGAGTTGCGAGGAGTGTACGCAGATCGCTTCTGTCTAGGATTGATTAATCGCAAAATTATTAAACCTCAGCATTTTTTGGAGAAAGAAAGTGGTGCTGTGCTATTAACCGATGAGGGACGTAAAATATTTTTTGATGCATGGCAAGCAAAGAAGAACGAAAAATTGCAACATCCTTACCTTGGGGAACAACTTCAATGGGGATTGATTCCGTATGCTCAGGCGCTGCTATTAGCTCGGTATTTGCGAGAAGATCTGGATGCATATCCACCGTTTTTGTGGAAGTAGGTAGTATTATGATGATTCTTGTGACTTATGATGTTTCTACTATTAATCCCATTGGGCGAAAAAGACTACGACAACTTGCAAAAATTTGCCAAAATTATGGAGTACGGGTTCAAAATTCAGTTTTTGAATGTGTAGTTGATCAAACGGAGTATGCTCAGCTGAAAATAAAAATGTTAGATATTATAAATGATAAAGAGGATTCATTACGAATTTATCGTTTGGGAAAGAATTATCAAAGTAAGGTTGAACATTTTGGCACGAAACAAACTCTTGATGTTGAAGGAACTTTGATTTTTTAAAGGAAATATTTAGTGCGAATGTGAGGCACACATAAAAAGCTAGGGTCGTTCGCACTTTATGTTTCAATGTAATCATGTGTTTATGAAGGTATCCTCATAAATAGTGATCTTTACTATAATGATGTATTTGTATTTTTAACAAAATGAGTGGATATCTGCTCATTTTTGCCGTCGCTCCTCATGTAGGAGCGTGGATTGAAATTCTTGAAGCCACAAAAATGGACAAAAATACGACGTCGCTCCTCATGTAGGAGCGTGGATTGAAATTTTGGAAGCAAAAACAAGCGATGGCTCTATTTTTGTCGCTCCTCATGTAGGAGCGTGGATTGAAATAAATTTCGGGCCTCAAAATATGCTTTTTTCTTTGTCGCTCCTCATGTAGGAGCGTGGATTGAAATTCTTTTTCAGTCATCCCCGACACCCCCGAAGTCCTCGTCGCTCCTCATGTAGGAGCGTGGATTGAAATCTTTGGGAATCATTCGTCCAGTTACTGTTTGATAAAGTCGCTCCTCATGTAGGAGCGTGGATTGAAATAAATTGTCGCCGGGTGATAATGGTTTTTTGTTCGAGGGTCGCTCCTCATGTAGGAGCGTGGATTGAAATTTAAACATTTGGAACGGGATTAGTACTGGTCTTTCCGTCGCTCCTCATGTAGGAGCGTGGATTGAAATTAAATTTACTTTACCAACAGCGCCAGTCGTTTTTGAGTCGCTCCTCATGTAGGAGCGTGGATTGAAATCTAACTAAATCAGAAATAGATGGGATTGAACCGTGTCGCTCCTCATGTAGGAGCGTGGATTGAAATCAAAATGGAAAATACCACGAGGAGGAAAGCCAATGTCGCTCCTCATGTAGGAGCGTGGATTGAAATTTATTTATTGGAAACGGAGGGATTAGATAATGGGTCGCTCCTCATGTAGGAGCGTGGATTGAAATGTCCTTGGCAACCGTCTGGCCGTCAGCTTCTTCGGTCGCTCCTCATGTAGGAGCGTGGATTGAAATTGGAGGGGTGTATGTGACAGAATGAATCAACAAAGTCGCTCCTCATGTAGGAGCGTGGATTGAAATCATTGAGTACCGTGTACATGTGGCTAAAGACGGCGTCGCTCCTCATGTAGGAGCGTGGATTGAAATAAGCCTCATATGAGGATGGCAAGGGAATCAAGTGTCGCTCCTCATGTAGGAGCGTGGATTGAAATTCATATCGCGATAATCCTTAGTATGTTTCACACCGTCGCTCCTCATGTAGGAGCGTGGATTGAAATTTGCCTGTACAATGTCCCCTCTAACTTTACTATTGTCGCTCCTCATGTAGGAGCGTGGATTGAAATAAATGTTGGTACACTAAACGTCATATCTGCTACTGTCGCTCCTCATGTAGGAGCGTGGATTGAAATCCATATGGATTATGATAAAGGATCAGCGCGGGGTAGGTCGCTCCTCATGTAGGAGCGTGGATTGAAATATTCACCGTCTCGTTGGATGCGAGATATGATTGGGGTCGCTCCTCATGTAGGAGCGTGGATTGAAATTTTTTAACTGATCAATATCTGTTGGATTATCAAAAGGTCGCTCCTCATGTAGGAGCGTGGATTGAAATAAAAAGTATCTGACTATCATCCATCAAAAAATGTGTCGCTCCTCATGTAGGAGCGTGGATTGAAATTCAGTAACAGTTTGGCGAGTGCAATGATTGTCAAAAGTCGCTCCTCATGTAGGAGCGTGGATTGAAATGGCCGATGTGGCTGCGGGTAGTCGTGTGGCTGTAGTCGCTCCTCATGTAGGAGCGTGGATTGAAATTGATACAACCGTTGTGTCCTCAAATTGATATTGGACGTCGCTCCTCATGTAGGAGCGTGGATTGAAATGAAATTAATTGCATTAACAGTCGCCTTCGCCCACACGTCGCTCCTCATGTAGGAG